>JAVROZ010000407.1:0-4754 GCA_032162485.1 Mycobacterium sp. | reverse complement strand
GGCTACGAGGCCAATGCCTGGCTGTGTTGACGCCGGACGGCCGTGGCGGTCAGCATGGTGCCCCACGCGCGGGCCGCGCCGCGCCGCATCGCGGCTGGGTCGCCCGTGGTGAGAAACTCCCGCGAGGCCGGGCTTGGTGCCGACATCGCTTCCGGATAGCGGTAGGCGATCGCGGCGGCCAAATGTTCGGCCGGGTCCACCAGGAGCACATTCGGCAGCGCTGCCGCGAACCAGCGACTCGCGGCAGGATAGTGCGTGCAGGCCAATACCAAGGCATCCACTCGACGCAGCGGCGCGACGATGGCGGCCAGGTCGGCATGAAACTGCGCAGAGCCGGTGCGGCCCGCCTCGATGTGCGCGGATAACGGCTGCGCGACTCGGGACAACACCAGCCGTCCCGGTCGGGCCAGTCCACGCCGGTAGTGCCCCGCGTCGATGGTGCGCCGTCCGCCCACGACTCCGATCGAGCCGACGTCTTCGGGAACGGAGGCCAATCCGTGGGTGATGATTCCCTCGACCGGAACGGGCGCCGCACCCAAGCGTCCGACCACCGTGCTGGCCGCGTTGCACGCCAGCACCACCTCGGTGGCCCCCCGCTCGGCGAGGCCAGTCACCACAGTTATCAGGCGATCGGTCAGCTCGTCGACAGCCATTCGGCCGTAAGGGGTGGCACCCGCGTCCGACCAATACAAGATCGGAAGCCCGGGTGCCAACCGGTCCAAGGAGTTGACCAACCCCACCCCGCCGATTCCCCAGTCGACGATGCCCAAGCAGGAGTTCGGGTACATGGTCATCACGGGTAGGACAGTGGGGCGGTCTGCCCCTTGGCCAGGGGACCCGAATCGAATGCCACCACTCGTGCCGACATGGTTGCCGTCAACATCTCCAGCTTCGTGCCGGGGAACCGGCTGCCGAAATACCAGCGGTACTCGTGTTCGGCGCGGATTGGGTTGTGCCGCAGCATGTTCAACCAGTCTGGGTGCTCGGTCAAGGTGGCCAGGTCGTGGGCGAACTGCGGCCGCGCCCGCCGCGTCCGCAGGTGCGCGACAGCCGACCGGGCGAGCACCGGCAGTTCGCGGATCCGCACCGGCTGCGCAACCATGTCGACCACCCACAACTTGCCGCCCGGCACCAGAACACGCCGAATCTCGGCCATGACGGGGTCCCAGTCCAGGTAGCGGAACGACAGGAAAGAGATCACCACGTCGACGTGATTGTCGGGCACGTCCAACGTCGGCCCATTGACCTTGCCGAATCGTAGTCGCGGCCGGTCGCGGTTTCGTTCGCGTGCCCGAGCGAGCATGCCGTCAGAACTGTCCAACCCGACGGCGAAGTCGATATCACCGTTCTGATCCAGTGCGCGTAGCAACGCTCCGTTGCCGCAACCGATTTCCAGCACGCGCAACCGACGGCCGAGGTCGGCATGAGCACAGGCCAGCCGATTGGCTACCCACTCCCACTCGGCATCGCGGACGCGGATGTCGGCGTACGCGCGGTCATAGAGTTCGGCGACCCGGTCGTAGGAGCGCTCCGGTTGTGCGTCGGCGGGAAGGCTTTTCGCCATCGGTTCGGCGGCGCAGCCGAGATACTTACGCACGCTGCCTGCCCACCCGTGTGATTTCTTACCAGGAGCGGCGATCATATAAAGATTCGGGCGGGCCGTCGGACGACGACCCGCCCACGCAAACCGGTCCTTGCGAGCGGACACGGTGGTGTAGTTCTGGTTGCCGAAGGTGGCCACGCCGAACACGTCGGCGAAGAAGGGCGCGAACCAGCGCGCTGTTCGGCAGGCGTGGAAGTGCGCCTGTCCGTTCGCGGCAAACGGAATGGTCATGTCCCGCCACTCCTGTGGCGAGAACTGCTCGGGCCAGTCCGTGGAGCCGAACATCGGGCCGTACATGCCCGAATGTCCGATGAGGTGCAGCTGGCTGACCTTTCGGCCAGAGACGGCCAGGCGGGCAAGTTCGGCTTCGAAGTCGGCCTTGCGGTGCAGGCCGGAGACGATCACCTCGGCGTCGGGGTGCTCGGCCGCCAGCTCACGTCCCATGGTGGCCGCCGCCACCGCGAATTCGGCCGAACCGCCGCGGTAGTGGGTGGTGTGAGCCACCCAGATCACCGGCTTCCCTGGGCTTTTGGGCGCGATAGCAGCAAAGGGGACGCGCTCGTGGTCACCGTCGGGGATCCAGGCGCCGTAGTTGCCGACGAGTTCGAGGGCTTCGGCCCGGTCGAGATCGAAGACCCGCATGCTGGCCGGCGGCGGGCTGTAGAGATGCAGGGTCAGCCCGCTCGTCTCTGCGGCCATGTCGTGGATCACTTCGGGCGAAATCGCAATTGCCGTGCCTTGGTGACGCATAACGTCCTCGGCCACCGTTAACTGCGGGCCATCCCAGCCGAACCGCCGCTCGTGGAACATTCCCTCGACCGCGACGACGAAACCGCCGGAGCCGCCGTGGTCGTGCGGCGCGCAGCCGTGTCCGGGACGCCAGCGAGCGAGCATGATCTCGACCTGGTCGTCGACCCGCAGTATTGACCTCGAATAGGGTTCGCCGTCTTTGGGTTCCTGTGCCAGATCCGACAGCGCAGCCTGGGCCGCGGCGGCTTGGGCCAGCAGTTCGGGGCCCGGCACCTCACCGCGCATCGCGACTGCGGCCAGCGCGTCGAGTAATGGGGTCAGCTCCGAGAGCCGGTCTCGCGCGGTAGGCGCCACGTCGTGCGCTATGTCGGTCATGTTCGTGTCTCCCTCTCGGCAGACGTTCGGCGTTATGTCTTTGGTTCGGCGTTATGTTTTTGGTTCGGCCCTGTTGCCGGGTTGTTGCTCAACCACAGGCTTGCGCTAACCGCTTGGAGGATTCTTGGAAGATTCTTGGAACGCCCATAGACCGGACGATTCGACCAGTGACACGATACGGACGTGTCGGAACTTTCCTGTTGGTCGTGCGGGAGCGTACTGACTGCGACGGCGAAGTTCTGCAGCGAGTGCGGCAAGCCGCGCGCCCAGAATGCCCAATCGGCAGAGTACAAGCAAGTCACGGTGTTGTTCGCCGACGTCGTGCATTCGATGGAGCTCGCCGCGGCGCTGGGGCCGGAGCGGCTGCGCGAACTCATGGCCGCGCTGCTGGATCGCTCGACAGAAGTGGTACGACGCTACGGCGGCATCGTCGACAAGTTCACTGGCGACGGCATCATGGCGCTGTTCGGTGCACCCGTCGCGTTGGAGGACCACGCTTTTCGCGCGTGCCTGGCGGCCGTGGAGATCCAGAAGCAGGCCGAATATCTTGCGGCCGAAGTCGACCAGCGTGACGGCATCAAGCTGCAGCTTCGGGTCGGACTGAATTCCGGTCAGGTGATCGCGGGCGAAATCGGTTCGGACAGACCGAGTTACACGGCCGTTGGTGAGCAGGTCGGAATGGCCCAGCGGATGGAGTCGGCGGCCCCGCCGGGTGGGGTGATGTTGAGCGAAACAACAGCCCGTCTGGTAGCCGATGCCGTAGTTCTGGCCGAGCCAGAGCTGGTTCAGATCAAGGGATCCGATGTCCCAGTTGCTGCTCGCCGATTGTCAGCCATCACCGGCCATCAGCCGCGTGCCAGGGGAGAGTCGCCGCTGATCGCGCGCACCTGGGAGCTGAACACAATCGCCGCGATCCTCGACGAGGCCATCGGAGGTGCCGGTTGCGTCGTCAACGTCAAGGGACCAGCGGGAATAGGTAAGAGTCGCCTCGTGCGCGAAGTAGGTGCAGTCGCAGCCGATCGCGGGGTACCCGTGTTCGCCACCTACTGCGAATCACATACCGGTGACCTCCCATTCCATGTGGTGGCGCAGCTATTGCGCGGGGGGATGGGCATCAATGATCTTGACCATGCCGGAGCCCGCAGCCGGATCCGAGACCGATTTCCCGCTGCGGACCCCGAAGACCTGGTGCTGTTCGAGGACCTGCTGGCCGTCCGCGACGCGAATGTCGCTTTGCCGAAGATCGCCGCCGACGCGCGTCGGCGGCGGTTGACGGCTCTGGTGAATGCGGCCTCGCTGGAGCGGCGTGAGCCCGCCGTCTACGTGATCGAGGACGCGCACTGGATCGACGAGGCCAGCGAGTCGCTGCTTGCTGAGTTCCTGGCGGTGATCCCGCAGACGCCGTCGCTGGTGCTGGTCACCTACCGTCCCGAATACACCGGCGCGCTGGCGCAGGCCGCGGATTCGCAGACGATGGCGCTGCGGCCGCTCAACGAAGCTCAGGCATCAGCGTTGGCGACCGAACTCCTGGGCACGGACCCGTCGATCGACCGGTTGGCGGAACTCGTTATCAGCCGGGCCGCGGGGAATCCGTTCTTCGCCGAAGAGATGGTCCGGGACTTGGCGGAACGCGGAGTGCTACAAGGAGAATCGGGTGCGTATCTGCTTCGTGGCAATGTTGAAGAAACCAGTGTCCCGGCGACATTGCAGGCCACCATCGGCGCCCGCATCGACCGGCTAGACGCGGCCGCACAGCGCACCCTGACTGCCGCGGCGGTGATCGGGTCGCGGTTCGACACCGACCTGCTGGGCGTGCTCATCGAAGATGCCGACCTGATGCCGCTGATCAACGCACAACTAGTCAACCAGGTGAGCTTCGGGGCGCGCCCCGAGTCCGCGTTCCGGCATCCGATGATCCGGACCGTCGCCTACGAATCACAGTTGCGATCCGCTCGTGCCCAGTTGCATCGCCGCCTTGCCGCCGCGATCGAAAGGCGTGGCGTCGCCGAGGAGAACGCGGCGCTGA
>JAVROZ010000406.1:0-2527 GCA_032162485.1 Mycobacterium sp. | reverse complement strand
CACCTTTGCCAACAGCCTGGGTCCCGCGACCCAGGCGGCCGAGGGTGCGGCGAAGGCCGCCGGGGCGGCTGCGGCCAGCGCCGCGACTAAGGTCGGCAGCGTGACGGCGGGTCTGGGTAAGGCGGTTCCGCTCGGCTCGTTGTCGGTGCCGGCGTCTTGGACCTCGGCGACCCCGGCCACCGCTCCCGGGGTGGCAAGTCTCACCAACGCCACTGCGATTCCGGCCGCTCTGGAGACAGGACCGGCGGGCGCCGCCGGTAACGTTCCGATGGCCCCGCCGTTTGGGCAGTTCGTCAACGGTGGCAGCGGGCGCAAGACTCCGGCATACGGGCACCGGCTGACCTTCATGACCAGGCCGCCGGCGGCCGGCTAACAACCGGCGTGGCGGGTCGCGGATTCCACCAGGTTTGACGTGGCTGCTAGGGTGCCTTGCTAATGCCCGAATTGGATCGCCGCCGCATACTTTTGATGACCGGCGCAGCCGCGCTGGCAGCCGCAGCACCCCTTCCGAAGGTGAACGCGTACCCTTCCCCTCGGCCGTTGGATCGGGTGCCACCGCCTGCGGCACCCGGTGGCGCAGCGGGTTCGTACATATTCCACGACGAGTTCGACGGGCCGGCAGGTTCGGCTCCTGACCCGTCGAGGTGGACGGTGTCGAAGGCCCGAGAAACGATCAAGGACCCGACCTACTGGGAGCTACCCGAGCACGTCGGTCAATATCGCGACGATCGGCAGAACGTATTTCTCGACGGCAATTCCAACCTGGTAATCCGTGCCGCGAAGGATGGCAACACCTTCTACGGCGGCAAGATTTTCAGCCCGTGGCAAGGCGGCATCGGCCACACCTGGGAAGCCCGGATGAAGTTCGACTGCCTCACGCCGGGTGCCTGGCCCGCCTGGTGGTTGTCCAGCGATGCGCAGGGCGAAATCGACATCATCGAGTGGTACGGGAACGGCAAGTGGCCTTCGGCGACCACCGTGCACGCAAAAGCGAACGGCTCCGAATGGCAGACTCACAACATCGCGCTGGATAGTGCTTGGCACACCTGGCGGGTTCAGTGGGATGACGCCGGTATGCGCTTTTGGCAGGACTACTCCGACGGTGCGCAGCCCTATTTCACTGTCGCAGCCAACTCGATGGCCGACTGGCCCTTCAACAACCCCGGCTATCAGGTGTTTCCGATTTTCAACCTGGCGGTGGCCGGCTCCGGTGGCGGCGATCCCGGTCCGGGGTCCTACCCGGCGCAGATGCTCGTCGACTACATACGCGTCTGGTAGGTAGTTCCCCGGGCGCTACGTACGCATCATTCTTCGGGCTTGCGCCGCCACTCGTTGATCTTGCGGCCAAATGAATCCGCCGCGGTCGTGGCGGCTCGACCCACCCCGTCGACGATGCCACCGAGGCCGTCGCGGATTCCTTTGATCAGCGGATCATCGGATTGGTCGAAGCCGTCCTTGTAGTGCCGAGCAGCCTCGCCCAGATCATCAGCGAAGGACACGCTGTCGTCGTCGACCCGTCGCGGGTAGTCCCCGGACAGAACTGTGGCGTACCCGCCGGTGTCCACCCACTGAGTCAGCGCGGCGGCCCGCAGCACGGAGAACGGATGTGTCTGCAGCTCCAGGTTCATCAGTTTGAGCACACCGTCGCGCATGTCGCCGGACCTTTCGTACTCACGGGCCTGCGCAAGGAAGGCTTGCGAGTCCAACTTGTCCAAGCGACTGCCGCCGGCGAGTTTCATCTCCACTCGGACCGCGGTGTCCAGATCCTGGCTGCACAGCAGCCCGGCGCGGTCTCCGGACAGCTCCGACTTGCGTTGCCATTCCAGCAGGGCCGCCACGATGGCTCGCAGCGCCCAGCCTCCGACGGGCATGAAACCGAAAGACCGCGCCAACCGCGTCAGGTGCATCATCATGGTGCGGTACACCGCGTGGCCAGATAGCGCGTGACCGAGTTCATGGCCCACCACAAACCGCATCTCGTCGTGCGTCATCAGGTCGTACAAGCCCGATGTGATCACGATGAACGGCTGGTCCATGCCGATCGTGTAGGCGTTGGCAGTCGGTGATTGGACGACGAAAAATTCGGGCTTTTCCGGCGCATCCAAAACGTCCGCGCACTCCTCCAGCAGCGCATCGAGGTCGGCGAACTGCCGGGGGCCCACCCGCGCGCCACTGGCCAGGTACAACAGGCGGTGTTGGCGTTCCCGCAGCATCCCCGATAGCAGCTTCAGCATCTGATCGAAGCCGCTGAGCCGTCGCAGCGCGGACAGTGCGGTGCGGTCGGCGGGGTGCTCCCAGGCACGCGAACTAATGCCCGGGAAAACCGCGCGGGTCGTGGCGGGTGTTTGAGACATGGCGCTCCCCTCGTCCCTATCAGAATAGGGCGGTTACATAGAGGAAATTTCGCAGCAAATGCTGATTTGCGCCGGGCAGACTCAGTTAGGGATGGCGGGCGACCATGGCCGCTGCAATCGGTGTTCCGTAGTCGGATAGCCCGAATAACGTGGGAAAACGCTAGGCGGGTGTG
>JAVROZ010000405.1:0-4436 GCA_032162485.1 Mycobacterium sp. | reverse complement strand
ACTTCGGGATCGTCGCTTAGCTAATAAGGCTAATTGATTGGCGTCGCAACTCGGGCATCGAGGTGCTGTGATCGGCGGCTCACGCAGGATGAAACGCCAGACCAGGGAAACTCGATATTCACCTGCGCCCCGTACCCTTGGACACCGTGACGACCGCCGCGATCTGCAAAACCACCGATACGGTGCGCGGTATCGCCTTGGCTGCCTTGACGGCGGTGCGACAGGCGTCGGTGCTGCGACTGGTGGTCACCGTGGTGGGAATCACAGCTCTGGTGGTAGTTGCTCTTGTGGTTCCGCTGCCCACGGCAATAGAAATGCGCGACTGGGCCCGATCGCTGGGACCCTGGTTTCCGTTGGCGTTCTGGCTTGTGCACACCGTCGTCACCGTGGCGCCGTTCCCCCGCACGGCGTTCACCCTGGCCGCCGGGTTGCTCTTCGGAGCGGTCTTCGGCGTGGTGATCGCGGTGACCGCCAGCGCGGCCAGCGCTGTGCTCGCGACGCTGCTGGTACGCGCGACTGGGTGGCGATTGAACCGTTTGGTTCGCAGCCGTGTGGTCGATCGGCTGGATCAGCGCCTGCGCGAGCGTGGCTGGCTGGCCATCCTGTCGCTGCGGTTCATTCCGGTCGTGCCCTTCTCGGCGATCAACTACGCCGCCGGCGCGTCCGCTGTCCGGTTGCTGCCCTACCTGTGGGCCACCCTCGCCGGTCTGCTGCCGGGTACCGCCGCCGTGGTGATCGTGGGCAACGCGTTCGCCGGGGACGGCAACCCGCTGATGATTCTGGTGTCGGTGTGCACGGGTGCGCTGGGACTGTGCGGGCTGGTCTACGAAGTTCGCCACTATCGGCGGCATCACCGGCCCGCTCAACCCGAGACGGATCAGTCGAAACCCGTCTCCGAGTCGGCCGTCAGCCACTGATTGCAAGACTTATCCCGTGTTCGGGATTGCGAACGTGACGTCGTCACGCACGATCGTTTTTCTGGCCGGCGCGCTGCTGTGCCTTGGGGTAGCCGTTTGGCCGTTGGTGGCGTCGCGACGCGACGTGAGCGAAGCGCGCTCCTATAGCTGGCGGCTTTCGGTTTTCGCGCTCTTCAGCGCGGCGGCGTTCGTGGCGGCCGTGTTCCTGCCTGGGCCCCACAAGGCACCTCCGCAACCTCTCATCGGGTTGCCCGCGGCAAAGGCGATTGGCCCAGGCACCGCCATCGCCGTTGCTTTCGCCGACGGCAGTGGCGGAATGGCTTGTACAGCAGGGTTTTTGGTGCACAACGCCAAAGGCCAGACCGGTGTGCTCACCGCAGGTCACTGCAACAAACCCGGCGAAGGAAGCAAAGTGAGCATGAACTTCGGGTCAGACGACTACCTGACGGTGGGTACGTTCAACCAGACGATCATCGAGGGGACTCGCGGTGAAGCCCACGACATCGGGCTCATCATGCTCGAGTCCGACAAGATCCCCAGGACGCCGGCGATTACCGGCTCGATGCCCGTCGCCGGCGTTGCCGACGAGGTGCGGGTCGGCCAGCAGCTGTGCAAATTCGGTATGAAGACGGGTCGGATGGAATGCGGACAGGTCACCGACGTCACGGAGAGCAAGGTGGTGTTCCTGGCGGCCAGCGAATGCGGCGACTCGGGCGGCCCGGTCTACCTCATCCATGACAACGGCGCGGTTGCGGTCGGAATCCACATTCGCGCCGGGCGTCAAAACGACCCCAACCCCGGATGCGCAACGCGAGCCACGTTTTCGGTGGCCGAACTGGTGCGGCCGTGGCTTACTCAGTGGAATCTCACTGCCCTGACTGGTTGACGCTGCTCACCCCAACGGCAAGGTGAACCGGAATTGGGCGCCGCCATCGTTAGGCACACACACCAGGTCACCGTCGTGGGCTCGGGCGAGCGCCCGCGCTATCGAGAGCCCCAGGCCCGCGCCGCCGTGGTCGCGGTCGCGAGCGGCATCCAGGCGCACCAGGCGCTCGAAAATGCGTAACCGCTCGTCGTCTGGAACGCCCGGACCGGTATCGCTGACCGTCACCACCGCTTCCCCGCCGTCGGCACTTAGGTCGATCGTGATTGAACCTTCGGCCGGCGTGTGCCGGCGGGCGTTGTCGAGCAGATTGGACAGGATCTGCGCAACGCGCGTCGGGTCGGCCAGGACGGTGAGTCGTTCCAGACCGGTGCGGACGATCGAGAGCTGTGGGGCCAGCATCGCGGCCCGTTGCGCTTCGGCGTCGACGATGACGGCTAGGTCGGTGTCGTGGCGGTCCAGGCTGATCCCGGCGTCGATGCGGCTCAGATCCAGCATGTCGGCGACCAATCGTCCGGCACGTCGGGCATCGGACTGCAGCAGGCTGGCCCGACGGTATTGGCCGCGCGCCTGCGGGTCGTCCTGTTGGCCGGCGTTGGCGACAAGTTGTTCGGCGGCGGCCTGGATGCCGGCGATCGGAGTTCGCAACTCGTGAGCGGCGTCGACCAGGAACTGCCGGGTCGCGGCTTCGGCTCGTTGGGCGGCTTCGGCGGCCTGTTGGGCGCGCAGCTCGGAATCCTCCAGCGCGTCCAGCATTTCGTCGAAAGCAGTTGCCGCGCGGCCTAACTCGGTGTCGCCTCGCGATGGGCGCAGTCGTCGGCCCCGGCCACCGGTCCTGATGTCGTTGGCCAGCGCGGTCAGCCGGTCCAATGGCCGCAGGGCCGCCCGGCTGACGGCAATCAGCAACAGCGCCGCCACCGCCAGTGTCGCCAAGCCGGCACCGATCATCAATTCACGCAACTGACGCGTTACCTGCGTGGTCTGCGTGGTGTCGGCGACCAGGATCAGGCGGGCCCCGTCCGGCAGAGGGTGCACCACGACCGTGGCGGTGCCGTCGGGCGGAATGCGTGGCGGCGGAGGTGGCGGGGGCAGCTTCGGTGGACCGGCGAGCGGTCCAGAGGGCGGCCCGGCCGGCGGCATCGGCATCGGTCCCGGCGGGTGGCCACGCGGATGCGGAAAGCCCGGCGGCGGCACCATGGAACCCGCCTTGGTGTCGGGACTGATGCCCGGATCCCCGTAAGTGGCGCCATCAGCCATGACCACCAGCGCTCGCACACTGCCGTAGTTGAGCTGGGCCGCCATCTGGTCGGGAGAGGTGTGGGCCGCAACCAGTGCGTCAGCTCGCGAGGTGGCGGCGAGGAGCCGATCGTGCAGATTCCGACGGGCCTGCATGCCCAGGCTGAAATCGACTGTCGCACCGAGCACCGCCAACAACACCGCCAGCAGCACGACCACCAGCAGCATTACCCGACGCTGCAGCGAAGGAGTCGCGGTCACCGGGTCGCCCGTCATGATCGCGGCGACTGCAGTCGATATCCGATGCCCCGCACCGTGTGCAGAATTCGCGGCCCGTGCGCTTCGAGCTTGCGCCGCAAACCGCTCACGTGCACCTGCACCAGGTTGGGGTCGTAGGCGTCGTAGCCCCACACCGCGTTGAGGATCTGACTGGCATTGACGATCCGGCCGCGCTGTTCCACCAGAAAACCCAGCAGCCGCAACTCGGTGGCCGTCAGGTCCAGCGGATGTCCGTTGCGCGCCGCCACCCCCGCGTCGACGTCCAGGATCACGTCGCCGATCTTGACCACCTTCGGCAGCCGTCCGCGCCGCCGCAACACCGCACCCACTCGCGACACCAACTCGGCGAGTTCGAACGGTTTGACTACATAGTCGTCGGCACCGCCATCGAGACCGCGCAACCGGTCCGGCAGGCCATCGCGGGCGGTGATCAACACGATTCCGATGTCACCCCATTCGCGAATGACGTCAATCAATTCGAATCCATCCCGCCCTGGCAGCATGACGTCGAGCACCACCAGATCGGGCCGCAGGCCTTCCAGCGCCTCTTCCAATCCGTCTCCATCGCAACGGGCGTCGGTGTGATAACCCACGTCGCCCAACGCCTCGCTGACCATCTCGCGAATGGTTTCGGAGTCTTCGACCACAAGCACCCGTGCAGTGCCGACGCTGAACCGATCCGCGCGAGGGCTATCCGTCATGCCCCCATTGTTCACACGGCGGCCGCGGTTACCCGGACGTTGCCGACCGATTCTGTTCTCGGCGTTACGCTCGGCGCGCAGATCTCAACGACTTGGAGAACGAGATGACCGCCAAGGGAACTAACAGGTCAACGACCCGACCACCCGCCGCGGGCGGACGGCATTCCACCGGCGTGGTGGTGGGCGCTGGAATCGCGGGACTGGCACTGGGTGCAGCGGCCGCATTCGCGATAACCGGCCTGGTCTTCACGGTCCGCGTCGAACTACCCCCGCCGCCATATCCGCAGCTGTCCTCGACACCACCGCCGCCGCCCCCGGGGTCCAGCGTCTTGCCGCCGTCGCTCCCCAGCGTCGGCCCGACATCGGTTCCAAGCCTGGTCCCCGTGCCGCCGCCGTTGCCGCCCGGCCCCCGCTGATTTC
>JAVROZ010000404.1:0-2922 GCA_032162485.1 Mycobacterium sp. | reverse complement strand
CCCGAGTCGTCGCATCATCGGCATCACCATCATCTCTTTCCTGGCGATGATGTTCACCCCGACCAAGTGGACACACCACTTCGGGGTGTTCGCCGGGCTCGCCGGGTCGCTGGGGGCGCTGGCCGCTGTCGCGGTGACGGGGGTCGCGATGCGCTCGCGACGTAACCGCACGATGTTCGCTGCCGTCGTGATCTTCGTGATGGCGCTCTCGTTCGCCAGCGTCAACGGCTGGTGGTACGTATCGAACTTCGGTGTGCCATGGTCGAATTCATTCCCGAAGTGGCGCTGGTCGCTGACCACCGCGCTGCTGGAGCTCACGGTGGTGGTGCTGCTGCTAGCCGCGTGGTTCCATTTCATCGCTACCAATGACGACGAGCCCGGAAGACTCCAGCGGACCCGGTACGGCGCTCGATTGTCCGGACTGCTGCAGTCGCCGTTGGCGATTGCCACGTGGGCGCTGGTGCTGTTGGAGGTCGTGTCGCTGACTCAGGCGATGGTCGACCAGTACCCGGCGTGGTCGGTCGGTCGCTCCAACCTCCAGGCGTTGACCGGAAAGACCTGCGGCCTGGCGGAGGACGTGCTGGTAGAGCTGGATCCCGAGGCCGGCATGCTGGCGCCGGTCTCCGCCCCGGCGAGCGACGCGCTGGGCGCCGGGCTCTCTGAAGCGTTCACTCCCAACGGAATTCCCGCCGATGTCTCTGCCGATCCGGTGATGGAACGTCCCGGCGACCGCAACTTCGCCAGCGACGACGGGGTGGTCACCGGCAGCGACCCCGGCACCGAAGGCGGCACCACCGCGGGGCCGGGCATCAACGGCGCCCGCGCCCGGTTGCCGTTCAACTTGGATCCGGCACACACGCCGGTACTGGGCAGCTGGCGGTCCGGCATCCAGGTGCCCGCCATGCTGCGCTCGGGCTGGTACCGACTCCCGCCCAAGGACCAGCGTGGCAAGACCCCGCTGCTGGTGGTTACCGCGGCCGGCCGGTTCGACTCCCGTGAGGTCCAGGTCCAGTGGGCCACCGACGACGAGGCCGCCGCTGGAAAGCACAGCGGCTCAATGGGGTTCGGCGATGTAGGCGCGGTGCCCGCCTGGCGTAACCTGCGCGCACCGCTGTCGGCGATTCCCGATTCCGCCACCCAGGTCCGGCTGGTAGCCGACGACGACGATCTGGCCCCGCAGCACTGGATCGGCCTGACACCGCCCCGGGTTCCGCTGCTGCGCACGCTGCAAGATGTGGTGGGCTCGAAGGATCCGGTATTCCTGGACTGGCTGGTAGGGCTGGCCTTCCCGTGCCAGCGGCCGTTCGGTCATCAGAACGGCGTCGTCGATCCACCCAAGTGGCGGATCCTGCCCGACCGGTTTGGCGCTGAGGCCAACTCCCCCGTAATGGACAACCTCGGCGGTGGTCCGCTGGGCATCACCGAACTATTGGCCCACGCGACCACGGTGGCCAGCTACCTCAAGGACGACTGGTTCCGGGACTGGGGCGCCCTACAGCGGCTGACGCCCTTCTACCCCGACGCCGTGCCTGCCCGCCTCGAGTTGGGCACCGTCACGCGCAGCGGACTCTGGTACCCGGCGCCGCTGCGCAAGAGTTAAAAAGGCGGGGGTTCGTCGCCGGCCGGGGAAGTCAAGATCAGGGTGCCGTCGGGCAGTTAAGGTTCACCCCAGCCCCAAATGTTTTGAACAGGTGATGGCAACAAATGCTGAGTACATCCTAGGAACCCTTAGCTGCATAAGCGTCTGTCGACGCGTTCCCTTGCGAATTACACTTCCGCAATGTTCTCGGAGACGCGTTATGCGCTTAACGGGGACCTGCGTGTCGCGTATCGAGCGTCGCCGCCTGGTGCTCGCGACATCGTGTTCGTCCCCAACTGGTTCTTCTGCTGCGAGGCTCTTCCCGAGCTACCGTCCCTTCAGGGCTGGGTCGAAGCGATGACATCGCTCGGTCGGCTCATCTTTCTCGACCAACCCGGCACGGGAGTATCCGATCCCGTCACCCCGGGAGCAATGCCAACCTTGGAGCAATGGTCGGACAGCATCACCGCAGTCTTGGACGATCTAGGAAGTCGCGAAGCGGTGCTCCTGGCGAGCAACGCCGCGTCTGCGACCGCGGCGCTGTTCGCAGCAACACATCCGTCCCGCACCGCCGCACTCGTCGTGCTCGAAGGCTATGCACATCTTGTGCGCACCGATGATTTCGACCAGGAAAAATTCATCGCCTGGGTGGTCGCCACTTGGGGCACGGGGGAGTTTCAACATGCGACAAATCCGGACATGCCATGGAACGAGGAGGTCCGAGCGATGTGGGCGCGACATGATCGCCTGGCTGCCAGCCCAGGGACCGCCGATCTCGTGATGCCGCTGGCGCAAATGGACGTGCGGGCACTCCTTCCGACAGTCCGCGTACCAACCCTCGTCGTCCAGCACACTGACGACCCGTTCATCACGCCCACGATGGGAAAGTACGTCGCTGATCACATACCGGATGCGAAATACGTTGAGCTACCAGGGCGCAACATGATGCACTTCGTCGAACCGTGGCGCGACTCATTCCAGGTGATCGCCGAGTTCCTCACGGGCGAGCAGGCCGAAGTGGCCGACGATCGGGTGCTCGCCACCGTACTGTTCACCGACATCGTGGACTCAACACGGCGCGCCGCCGAAATGGGCGACCGTGACTGGCACGCCCTGCTGGATGCGCACGACGCCGTCGTCCGGTCGCAGCTCGCACGCTTTCGAGGCCGCGAGGTGAACACCTCGGGTGACGGCTTTCTGGCAATGTTCGACGGCCCGCAACGGGCGATCCGCTGCGCCATGGCAATTCGTGACGCAGTGCAGTCCCTCGTACCCTCTGAACTGCTGCGATACGAGTGGAACTAAGGGGATTCGAAGTCCTCGGCGAATCATTCTGAGCTGCG
>JAVROZ010000403.1:0-4143 GCA_032162485.1 Mycobacterium sp. | reverse complement strand
GTCGAGGTGCTCACCGACGAAGTGACGGTCAACGTCAAAGCGGCACTGTCGGGACCGGTGGAGCACCTGGCTTTCTCGCTGGCGCACTAGCCGATCTCACTGAGTCGAAGGAGCTCTGAATCATCATGCCACTATGGACAATTCACCACACACCGGGACTCTTCAGCGATGAGCAGAAGCGCGACTTGGCCTCTCGAATCGCCGACCATTACGAGAACGCCGGGTTGCCCCGGTTCTACGTCATCACGATATTCAACGAGACTAGACCCGCAGACTTCTACGTGGGTGGCGAGTCCACGCCCGTCGGCGCACGTGTCATCATCGAGCACATCGCCCGGCGCTCCACCGATACGTCGAGTCGCCAGCGGATTGCCAAGTGGATCAACGGCATCCTGACGCCCTTTCTGGACGGACATCCAGATCTGCACTGGGAGTTTCACGTCGACGAAACCAGTGAGGAACTCTGGATGATCGGCGGAATCGTTCCGCCCCCGGGCGGCTCGGAAGCCGAGAAAGCCTGGGCCCGAGCCAACGCCCCATCCGCCTACTGATAACTCCGGCGGCGAGTAGCGTCATCCGAGTGGATTACGCGTCGGCCTACCTCGAGGAAACCCGCGTCTTTGGAGAATTGATCCGCAACGCCGATCAATCGACACCGGTGCCTACCTGCCCTGGCTGGAGCATCGAGCAACTGTTCCGCCACGTCGGTCGTGGCGACCGCTGGGCGGCACAGATCGTCCGCGATCGAATGGACAGCTTCCTCGATTTCCGCAGCGTCGAAGACGGCAAGCCGCCTCCGGACCTCGGCGATGCGATCTCATGGCTGAATGGCGGCGCGCGACTGTTGGTCGACGCCGTGGAACAGACCGGTGGGGAAACTTCGCTGTGGACCTTCCTGGGACCGCGGCCAGCCCATTGGTGGATTCGGCGGCGGCTTCACGAGAATGCGGTGCACCGGGCCGACGCCGCGATCGCGGTCGGTGCCGACTTCGCACTGGACCCCGAGGTGGCAGCCGACGGGATCGATGAATTCCTCGAGCGCATTGTGATTCAGGCCGGAAAGGATGGCGAGGCGTTGCCGATCGAGGGTGGTGACACCGTACATCTGCACGCCACTGATTCCGGCCTGGGTGCCGCCGGCGAATGGACGATTGCGGTCGAGCAAGGCGCCATCACTTGGGCCCACGAACATGGCAAGGGCACCGTGGCACTGCGTGGTGGGGCCCGTGAGCTGTTGCTGGCGATGACGCGCAGAGTCTCGCTCGTCGACACCGAAATCGAGCTGTTCGGCGACGATGTCGTATGGCAAAGATGGCTTGACCGCACGCCTCTCTAGACTTGCAGACCATGACCACATCGGAGATCGCCACTGTGCTGGCTTGGCACGACGCTCTCAACAGCTCCGACCTCGATACTCTGGTCGGCTTGTCCAGCGACGATATCGATGTCAGCGACGCACAGGGAGCCGCCCAGGGCCATGATGCGCTGCGCAGATGGGCGGCCTCGCTCATGGCCACGGCGCAGTTGGGTCGGATGTATGTGCACGACGGCATCGTGGTCGTCGAGCAGCAAATCAGCGATCGAAATAAACCCTTCGCAGCGGCAACAGGTGCGTCGGCATTCCGAGTGGTGCGGGATCATGTCACCTCGGTGTTTCGCCATCAGGACTTGGCGTCGGCGCTGGCGGCAACTGAACTGACCGAGGCCGACCGGGTCGACTGAGGCATCAGGAGCTGCGGATGCGCGGAATAATCTTGGCCGGTGGTTCGGGCACCCGGCTGTACCCGATCACCATGGGAATCAGCAAGCAGCTGTTGCCGGTGTACGACAAGCCGATGATCTATTACCCGCTGACCACGCTGATGATGGCCGGGATTCGCGACATCCTGATGATCACCACCCCGCACGATGCGCCCGGTTTTCATCGACTCCTCGGTGACGGTTCTCAATTCGGGATCAATCTCACCTATGCAACCCAGGAGCAGCCGGACGGCCTGGCGCAGGCATTCGTCGTAGGCGCCCATCACATCGGCAGCGATTCGGTGGCACTGGTGTTGGGCGACAACATCTTCTACGGCCCAGGTTTGGGAACCAGCCTGAGTCGATTCCAATCCATCAGTGGCGGGGCAGTTTTCGCCTACTGGGTGGCCAACCCGTCGGCGTACGGCGTCATCGAATTCGACGGCGACGGCATGGCGGTGTCGCTCGAGGAGAAACCGGCGACTCCGAAGTCGCAATACGCGGTGCCGGGCTTGTACTTCTACGACAACGATGTGGTCGAGATCGCGAAGGGTTTGAAGAAATCAGATCGCGGCGAGTACGAGATCACCGAGGTCAACCAGATCTACCTGAACCGGGGCCGGTTAGCGGTCGAGGTGCTGGCCCGCGGGACGGCTTGGCTGGACACTGGGACATTCGATTCGTTGCTGGACGCAGCCGATTTCGTCCGTACGCTCGAACGGCGGCAGGGGCTGAAGGTCAGCGTCCCCGAAGAAGTTGCGTGGCGGTTGGGCTGGATCGACCGCGAGCAGCTGGAGCGGCGCGGTCAGAGCCTCGTCAAGTCCGGCTACGGCAATTACCTGCTGGAGTTGTTGGATCGGGACTGATTTCGCCGTTTATTGCCGGTAGCTGGCCAGGAAGTTGCCCAGGCGATCGATGGCCGCTGCAAGATCACGAGCCCACGGCAAAGTCACGATGCGCAGGTGATCCGGTGCGGGCCAATTGAACCCGGTGCCCTGGGTGACGAGAATCTTCTCCTGCAGCAACAGATCCAGGACCAGCTGCTCGTCGTCGGCGATGTCGTAGACCTCGGGGTCGAGCCGCGGGAACGCGTACAAGGCGCCCTCCGGTTTGGTGCAGGATACCCCGGGAATCTGGTTCAGCTTGTTCCACGCGACATCGCGCTGCTCGAGCAGTCGGCCGCCGGGCAGCACCAGATCCTCAATACTTTGGTGGCCCCCGAGGGCAACCTGAATTGCATGCTGTGCCGGTACATTCGGGCACAGGCGCATATTGGCCAACAGGCTGATTCCCTCGATGAAGCTGCTGGCGTGATCCTTGGGGCCGGTGATAGCCAGCCAGCCGGCCCGGTACCCCGCGACACGATAAGCCTTGGACAGACCGTTGAATGTCAGGCACAACATGTCTGGCGCAAGCGATGCCACACTGATGTGCTTGGCGTCGTCATAGAGGATCTTGTCGTAGATTTCGTCGGCGAGCAGCAGCAGTT
The DNA here is from genome assembly GCA_032162485.1 of Mycobacterium sp. Lineage (GTDB taxonomy): Bacteria > Actinomycetota > Actinomycetes > Mycobacteriales > Mycobacteriaceae > Mycobacterium. The sequence continues at coordinate 914 of JAVROZ010000403.1, read as the reverse complement.
GGTGCTTGCGCGCCAGAGCGACTATTTGAGTGAGGATTTCGCGGCTGTACACCGCCCCGGTCGGGTTGTTCGGGTTGATCACCACAAGGGCCTTGGTGCGTTCGGTGATCTTGGATTCCATGTCGGCGATGTCGGGCTGCCAGTCCTGGGTCTCGTCGCACAGGTAGTGCACTGGTGTGCCCCCCGCCAGCGACGTCGACGCCGTCCACAACGGGTAGTCCGGCGCGGGAATCAAGATCTGGTCGCCGTTGTCTAGCAGGGCCTGCAGAGTCATCGTGATCAACTCGGAGACCCCGTTGCCCAGATAGACGTCGTCGACGTCGAACCGTGGGAAGCCTTCGACGAGTTCGTAGCGGGTAACCACCGCGCGGCGGGCGGGCAGGATGCCCTTGGAGTCGGAGTAGCCCTGCGCATAGGGCAGTGCCTGGATCATGTCGCGCATGATCACGTCTGGTGCATCGAAACCGAATGGGGCCGGGTTGCCGATGTTGAGCTTGAGGATGCGGTGTCCCTCAGCCTCTAACCGCGCGGCATGGGCGTGCACCGGGCCACGGATTTCATACAGGACGTCCTGAAGCTTGGACGACTGCGCGAACGCACGCTGCCGGTGATGGCCGGAGGTATGCGCAGGCAGCTGGTGGGTAGTCACGTCAACCATCGTCCCATCGCTGTCCACCGATATTTGCTGATCGGTGTCAAACCGTGATCAGCGCTTGCCCGGCGGGCGTGCGCCTTTAGCCAGGCCCAAGCCTTTGACCGGCGCGGCGGGTGCGGCCGGGGACGCTTCGTCGCCGTTGGCCTCCGCCGGTGGAGCGGGTTCTGACTTTGCATCAGGCTCTGGTGCCGCCGGCTCGGCCTCCGGCTCGGGCTCCGCGGGCGCGGGCGTCGCGGCTGGTGCGCTCTTCTTCGCCCCA
>JAVROZ010000402.1:0-2892 GCA_032162485.1 Mycobacterium sp. | reverse complement strand
GCTCAGACGATTATCCATTCGCGGTACCGGCAGCGTACGCAACTAACGATCGCTCAACTCAAGCATGCTCTGGACGCACGCGCGGAGATCGAACAAGCCAAAGGGGCGCTGAGCGTCGTGAACGGGTGCACGGTCGAAGAGGCTTTCACCATGCTGGCCGCGCGGTCTCAGCGCGAGAATGTGAAGGTGCGAGATCTGGCTGAACGCGTACTTCAGGAATTATCCGGAAGGGCACCGTCGTAAAAGGCGCGAGTTGCAGACCTACCTACTGGTGGTAACGGTGTGCTGCGCGACAGCGAACTTCAACCCGAACTGGTTGAGCGTCAACGGCAAAGGCTCGGCGGCTGATAGTGGCGGCTGCGCTTACAGATCGACGTCCGCACGATCAATGCGCAATAGTGCCGGTGTGGTCGGCCATAGGCCCACCGATTCCAGGACCGACGCCTGCAAGTAAGGGCGCTTCAGTGGGGTATCGGGATCGGTTTTCTCCCAACGACATTGGACTCGAGGTGCGCTGCGAGCATTGCCAACGCACGCACGGTCGCCATGCCGGCGGCGTCGAAGGCGAACAACCGGTGCTGTACCTGAGGGCCCCGATACCGTTGCTGCGGACCGCGGTTGTTCGGGATGGAAGTCGGTTCAGGTGTCGATGTGCGGCGGCAGCGGAAGCACGGTTGGGGCGGCCAGTAGAGCGGATGGGGCGAAGCGCTCGGGGTCGTTGTTGCAGGCCGTCACGATCCTTTCGGCATGGTCGCTCACAGTCACTTGGTATGCGCGGGCCAATCGGTGTAGCTGTAAGCGGGCATGGGAAGGATCGGTATCGTTCAACTGGGCGATGATGCCGGTGGCGGTCGCGATCAATACCGTGCCCTGTAACAGCGATTCGACCGTGTCTCCCGTATCGCTGCGCCGTTGATGAGAGTGCGGGGCAATCGAAATGGCAATGGCGGCAAGGTTGGCCAAGATCTGGCCGAGTTCGCCGGGTCGCTGCACGCCCCAGGGCTCACCAGTATGAACCACCAAGGCCCCCACCGGTAAGCCCAGCACGGTGACCGGGAAGGCCCGCATCGCGCGCATGCCGGCCCGCAACGCGTCCCGTCGATAACCCGGCCAGCGAGTGTCTTCGGTGTCGGCGAGGTCGGCGATCATCGTCACCGCGCCGTCACGGGCGCTTTCCAACACCGGACCCGCCGTCAGCAACCTCAGGTCCGCGTCTGTGGTGCGGGGCAGTGCCTCGGCGACAACCTGGATCCCCGCTTCGCCGGTTCGGTGAGTGTCATCGCGGAGGACAACGGCCGCCGACGATGCGTCAAATCCCGTGCGAGCCTCATGGGCGATCGTTTCCAGCACGGTAGGCAGATCAAAATCCCCGGCGAGCATGGTTGTCAGTTCTGCGATCGCCAGCCGGTCGCGGGCAGCGGTCATAGCCGGCCTCTCCAGTGAAAGGACGCCGTTTTCACGACTCGACGCTCGGTTCGTCATCGTCGTTGATCTGGCGAGACGACAGTCGACGGGCCACCACGTCGGCGGCGACGGCCGTGATGGACCTTCTATTTGCATAGGCGTATGCACGTAGCCGGTCCAGCGCGTCGCCGGCAGGCAGCCGCAACTGCACCGCGAGCATTCCTGAGGCCACATAAACCTCGGTGCGGGTGAACGGATCCGGGTCACCCGGTGCGGCTCCGCTCAGGGCCGCTGCGTCCAAGGCGGCCTGCTCGCTGCCGCTGCGCATCAGATGGTCCCGCCAATTGGATTCCAGCGCCATCCGCACCGCCGATGCGCACTGTCGCGCCGAGTGCTGTTCATCCTCGCTGAGCTGGCCACCGCTGCGGCGATACAGTTCCAGGACACCCATCGGCCGTTGCTCACCGGGTACCGGGAAGGCGAACAGTGCCGCGACGCCACACTCGACCACTTCCGCGGTGAACGCCGGCCACTGCTGCAGGAATGTCGCATCCTCCAGCCAGCCACAAAGCTGCGGCCGATTCTCGTGGTAGGCGACCAGACACGGCCCTTCGCTCAAGGTGAACTGCATTTCGTCGATTCTCTGGGCCAGCGCGTCGGTGGCATGCACCAGTTCCCGGACGCTCTTCGTTGGAGCCAAAATCGCGACCGCGGCTCCATCCACGCCAGTTAAACGTGTTGCGGTGTGACAAATCGCTCCGATGCCGACGAACAGCGAATCTCCTCCGGCACGCTGCGGAGCTGACGCGGCATTCGCGGGTTCGGTATGCCCATTGGCGCGCTGCGCGGGTCTGCGGACCGGTCCCAAACCATCGTGGGTCGAGTCACCCATCACCGTTTCCTTGCCGCCTGCGAACACCGATCCCGTGCACTACCCAGCGTATGCCCATTCTCGGCTAACGACTGCGGCGAGAACTTCAAGGCAAACCGATCTCACGGCCATTCTCCGAACGATGTCAACGCGCCGCGATGTCAGGGTCGTTGACCAGAAGCTTAGAAGTCCCAGTCCTCGTCTTCGGTGACGACGGCCTTGCCGATCACATACGACGAACCCGAGCCGGAGAAGAAGTCGTGGTTTTCGTCAGCGTTGGGTGACAGCGCCGAAAGGATGGCCGGATTGACGTCGGTCTCGTCGCGCGGGAACAGCGCTTCGTAGCCGAGGTTCATCAGCGCCTTGTTTGCGTTGTAGCGCAAGAATTTCTTCACGTCTTCGGTCAAACCGACCTGGTCGTAGAGGTCTTGGGTGTACTCCACCTCGTTGTCGTACAGCTCGAACAGCAGCTCGTAGGTGTAGTCCTTGAGCTCGGCGCGTTTGGCCTCATCTTCCAGCGCCAGGCCGCGCTGGAACTTGTAGCCGATGTAGTAGCCATGCACCGCCTCGTCGCGAATGATCAGCCGGATCATGTCGGCGGTGTTGGTCAGTTTGGC
>JAVROZ010000401.1:0-3523 GCA_032162485.1 Mycobacterium sp. | reverse complement strand
CCCGGCTGCGCTCGGGAACGGTCAATGTCAACGAAGGCTACGCCTTCGCGTGGGGCAGCCTCAGCGCGCCGATGGGCGGCATGGGCATCTCCGGCGTCGGGCGCAGACACGGTCCCGAGGGTCTGCTGAAATACACCGAATCGCAGACCATTGCGACCGCGCGCGTGTTCAATCTCGATCCGCCCTTCGGGGTTCCGTCGAGTCTCTGGCAGAAGTCGCTGTTGCCCATCGTGCGCACGGTGATGAAGCTGCCCGGCCGGAAGTGATTGCGGCTTGGTATCAAGTCTGAGAATAAGCGGAAAGCGGGACAAAAACAGCACGAAAGAGTGCCACATACGTCCCATCCGACACTAGAGTGCAGTTCGTGGGCAACGATGCTTCAGCCAAGGGCTCCAAGCGCTGGGGCCGCGGGCTGGCGATTACGGCCTCACTCGTTCTTTCGGCCGGCATGATCTATGCCCAGGCCACAAAGCCAAAGCCGCCATGTTGCGCCGAGACCTCGACGCCAGCAACGGCGGCCGCACCACCGGCGAACCAGACAAACACGCCACCAGCCGGCGCGCCGCAGATCGCCAACGCCGCAGAAGCGGCGATGCTCGCGGGCAACGCCCCCGCAGCTGCTCAGGACTTCCAGATCGCGTTACCCCCCAGCGTTGCGCCCGAACAGGGGCTACAAGTCAAGACAATCTGGGCTGCCCGCGCCATCGGTGTGCTGTTCCCCGAGATCAAGACGATTGGCGGGTACCGCCAGGATGCCTTGAAGTGGCATCCGAACGGGTTGGCGATCGACGTGATGATCCCGGACCACGGCAGCCCCGAAGGCATCGCGCTTGGTGACCAGATCGCAGGGTTGGCGTTGGCCAATGCCAAGCGTTGGGGAATCGACCATGTGATCTGGCGACAGAAGATTTATCTCGGTATCCGCTCGGGCAGCTGGACTGCGGACCTCGGCAATGAAACCGCCAATCACTACGACCATGTGCACATCGCCACCAACGGTGGCGGCTACCCAACCGGGCGCGAGACTTACTTCATCGGATCGATGACGCCGGAGCCGAACTGATCGACCGTCGCCGCAACGGCACGGTAGTCACAGCGTCGGCCCACGAGGCTAACATTGTCAGGATCTACTACAGAACGTAGTATTTGGGTATCCCGCCGCGCACAAGGAGGTGCCATGTGAGGTGGAGTTTCGCCCAGATCGGCCTGCTGATCATTTGTGTTGTCCATGTCATTCAGGCGGTGATCGGCTTCATTCTCGAACCCAGCTTTGCCATCGGGCCCACCGCACCGACTGTTCAACTGCTCGGAATGGACTACAACGGGTGGCATGCAGTGGCCGGCCTGGCATTGTTCGGCCCGGGCCTGGTGTTCGCGCTACGCAAGTCCTGGTCCGTGCTCTATCTACTCCTGGCCGCGGTCGCCGGTGCGCTGCCAGGCATTTGGGCCTTCTTCTCTCAGCAGGTCGCCTATATCTTCACCTTCCCCAACAACACCACCGACGCAGTGGTGCACCTGGTGACCGCCGCGATTATGGTCGCGGTGGCTGCCATCCAGATCCGCATGGACGGCGGCCTTCGGAACTCGCTCGCCGATCTGTCGAAAACATCGTCGACAAGCGGTTAGCCGGGCAGCGGGCCAAACGTGCGCCGCGAACGCGCGGCTGGCTTCACGCTGGACGTCGAACGTGAAGCTGGCTTCACGCTCGGCGCGTCAGTAGCGGACCGCCGCGGAAGACCAGGTCGCTACTCTCGTTTGAGAGATGACAGAACTCAAGCATCCGTGGCGGAGGGCTTTCCTGGGCGCGGCGACCCTGTTGCTATCGGCGGCCGCCGTTTGCGCAACATCCACCCCGATTGGCCCCGAACCTGCAAAAGGGTTGGCAAAAAGGCTGAAGTATGTGGCCCTCGGGGATTCGGCGGCCGCGGCACCGCTGGTTCCCGACGCGGCCGATCCACCCGGTTGCTTCAAATCGACCAACGACTATCCCGCGGTGTTGGCGCGCCGCATCGCTGCCGCGAGTTTCGTCGACGTCACCTGCAGCGGCGCTACCACTGCCGATATTGCAGATCGCGCACAACAGACCAGCGGCGGGGCCGTCCCGCCCCAGATTGACGCGATTGCCGTCGACGCCGACTTGGTCACCATCACGATCGGCGGCAACGATGTGGAATTGGCAAGCAGCGCATCACAGTGCAAGCGGAGTTCGCTTTCCCAGCCGCCCTGCTTCACCGCCTTTGCCGCTGGCGGAACAGACCGGTTCAGTGCAGCGATCCGCAGACAGGTACCGGTGTGGGAAGCCATGGTCGACGCGGTGCGGAGGAAGGCACCGCTCGCGCGAATCGTTCTCGTCGGATACGGAACCTATGTACGGCCCGGTGGATGCTTCGGAGAGCAACCGATCAACCCAACGGATGCGGACTACTTCCAGGCCAAGGTCGATGAAATCAACGACCAGCAGCAGGCTGTGGCCGTGAAGAAGAAAATCGACTTCTTCGACCCGCGGCCCCTGTCGATCGGACACGATATGTGCGCCGCGCCTGATGATCGGTTCTTCGAGGGTTTCGTGCTGACGCATCTTGCTGCGCCACTGCACCCCAACGCCATGGGGGCCGGGGCATTGGGCAACGCACTTGCCGACCGGCTGGACCACACCGGCACAAGCACCTGACCCTCGAGCTCGGTTCGTGGCCAAGACAATGGTTCAGAGTTCACGTGCCGAGCTCAGCCGGGTGAGCGATGGCGGCGGCGCAGGCTCTCAGGATGCCGAAGTCGCTTTAGGCGAGGGACCGGTCAGACAGCGACTGAAGTCCTCGATCCTTGCGCTGGCCAAGCACCGCGGACCCGACAGCAGCATCTGTCCGTCGGATGCGGCACGTGCGATCGGTGGCGATAAGTGGCGCGAGCTTATGGCCGATGCCCGCCAACTTGCGCGCGAGCTGGCGAAGTCCGGGGACGTGCAGATCACCCAGCGCGGCAACGTCCTTGACCCCGAAGGCGTGTGGAGCGGTCCCATTCGCATCACCACCCGCGCGGGTTGAACACTCAACACGGCCTGACACTCCCCCGTCGCCATTTGTGCCGCGGACGTACGCTGGCCGACATGGCCATCGAATCGACAATGCTCGCCATCGGCACCTCCGCGCCGCCATTCGCCCTGCCCCAGCCGGCCACCGGCGGCACCGTCAGCCTCGACGACCTGACCGGTCCGGCACTCGTCGTCACTTTCATCTGCAACCACTGCCCTTACGTCCAGCACGTCGCCACCGCCCTCGCCGAGCTCGGTCGCGACCTCGCCGAACAGGGTGTCGCCATGGTCGCGATCTCCAGCAACGATGTCGTCGCCTATCCGCAAGACGGACCCGATCAGATGGTGGCCGAGGCCCGCCGCCATGGCTGGACGTTCCCCTACCTCTACGACGAGACCCAGGACACTGCTCGCGCCTTTTCCGCCGCCTGCACGCCCGACACATTCGTATTCGACGGTGAACGCCGGCTCGTCTACCGCGGTCAGCTCGACGAT
>JAVROZ010000400.1:0-3507 GCA_032162485.1 Mycobacterium sp. | reverse complement strand
TGGACGTTTACGCCCAGCTGACTCAGTTGCTGCGCGACAGGCACGGCGACCAGGTGTTCTCCGAGGACGGTTCGCAGGTCGACGATCTGGTCGCACAGTTGCTGGCGGGCCGCCGCATCGCGACAGCGGAGTCCTGCACCGGGGGACTGCTGGCGGCGCGCCTGACCGAACGGCCCGGGTCATCGGACTACGTGGCCGGCAGTGTGGTGTCCTACTCCAACGACGCGAAGGAACAGCTTCTCGGTGTCGATGCGGGCCTGATCGAGGAGCACGGCGCGGTTTCCGAGCCGGTTGCCGAGGCGATGGCGACCGGCGCACTGAAGCGCTTCGACGCCGATACCGCCGTCGCGATCACCGGCATCGCCGGCCCCGGTGGCGGAACGGACGAAAAGCCAGTGGGCACAGTCTGTTTCACAGTCGCGCTGGGTGACGGCGAGATGGTCACTCGGACCCTGCGGCTCCCGGGCAACCGCTCGGACGTCCGGGAACGCTCGACCACCGTGGCGATGCATATGCTGCTGCGCACTTTGCGAGCCTAAATCACGCCACTTCCTTTGGGAGAAAAGCCGTTTCGGCGGTGCCGAAGCGAATTCCGGTGGCATCCTTGCCGATAAACGTCAGGAACGCGACCATCGTCAGCACCGGCACGATCGTGGCCGCCAGCGCAAAAGGGTAGCCGTGGGTCTGGGCCAGATGCTCCTGAATGGGCAGGTTGAACGCCGCCAGCAGATTGCCCAGCTGATAAGTCACCCCGGGATACAAGCCGCGGATAGTGTCCGGCGACATCTCGGTGAGGTGCGCGGGGATCACGCCCCACGCACCTTGCACGCAGAGCTGCATCAGGAATGAACCCAGGCACAGCATCGCTGCGGTGCGTGAGTAAGCGAACAGCGGCACGATCGGCAGGGCCAACACGGCGCAGAACACGATGGTGTAACGGCGGCCGAATCGTTGGGACAGCGTGCCGAACACCAGCCCGCCGATGATGGCACCGACGTTGTAGGCCACCACGATCCACCGGGCGGTCGTGCTGGACAGCCCGGCGCCGTGGTCGTGGGCCGCCTTCAAGAAGGTGGGGTACACGTCCTGGGTGCCGTGACTCATCCAGTTGAAGGCGGTCATCAATAACACTAGGTAGAAGAAGCGCCGGATGACCTTGGCCTCGCGCATCACGTCGCGAATTCTGGTCTTGGTGAGCCGCATGTTTTCCTGCGCCGCTTCCCACACCTCGGATTCCTCGACCCGATATCGGATGATCAAGCTGATCAGCGCCGGGACGATGCTGAGCGCGAACAACCAGCGCCATGACAACCCGAACCAGTCCATTACCACCAGCGATGCCACGGTGGCCAACAGATAGCCGAACGAATAGCCCTCCTGCAGCAGTCCGGAGAAAAAGCCGCGCCGCTCGGCAGGCACCTTCTCCATGGCCAGCGCCGCGCCCAGCCCCCACTCGCCGCCCATCCCGATGCCGTAGAGCAGCCGCAGGATGATCAGCACGGTGAAGTTCGGCGCGAACGCGCACAGGAATCCCACCACCGAATAGAAGGCCACGTCGACCATCAGGGGGAGCCGTCGGCCGACGCGGTCGGCCCACAACCCGAACAGCAACGCCCCCACGGGCCGCATCGCGAGCGTGGCCGTGGTGACGAACGCGACTTCGGTCTTGGAGCGGTGGAAGGTCTCTGCGATGTCGGCGTAAACCAGCACGACGATGAAGTAGTCGAAGGCGTCCATCGTCCAGCCCAGAAATGCTGCAATGAACGAGTTACGTTGATCGCTGGTCAACCGCTGTCTAGCCACGTGAGCATCGTGCAATACCCGCCGCAATACCGCGAGTCTGGCGCATCATGCGAGTAAGTTTCGATTGCATGCGGATCATCGATGCCGATGGACACGTTGCCGAGAACCCGTCGCTCGCAATCGAGGCGCTCAAGCGATGGCCGGAGCACGTCCGACTCAGCACTGGCGAGCGACCTCGGCTAGTGATCGAAGGCCGTAATTACCCCGAGGATCGAGGTCCCGGTGCCGGCTGCCCGGTCGAGCATGGCATCAGCCAGGCGCCCGGCCTCAACTGTGCCACCGCGCAGGGGGTCCTCGGTGATGCCGACCGCGATCACCTCGACACGATGGTGCTGTATCCGAGCCTGGGGCTCTGCGTGCCCAGCCTTGAAGACCCGGAGTTCGCTGCCGGCTTTGCGCGTCTCTACAACCAGTGGATCGCCGATTTCTGCGCGCCGACCAACGGCCGGTTGCGCGGTGTGGGTGTGATGCCGATCGAACACGGGCAGGTCGCCATCGACATCATGGGCGAGGCCAAGAACCTGGGCCTGGTCGCGATGTTGGTACCACCGGCGCTGCGGACCCGCAATCTCGATCACCCCGACCTGGACCCGTTCTACGCCGCCGCCGTGGAATTGGGGATGCCGCTGGGCATCCACGGCGCGCCCGGCGTCCACCTGCCGAAGATTGGTGTGGACCGGTTCACCAACTACATCCAGGTGCACTGCATCAGTTTTCCGTTCGACCAGATGACGGCCATGACCGCGCTGGTATCCGGGGGTGTCTTCGACCGCCATCCTGGGCTGCGGGTTGCCTTTCTGGAAGCGGGTGCCGGTTGGGTTCCGTTCTTCATCGATCGCCTGCACGAGCACTACGAGAAGCGTGGCGATTGGATCGAGCGGGGATGGCGCCGCGATCCACACGACTACCTACAGGCCGGCAATATCTGGGTGACCTGTGAACCGGAAGAGCCCATACTGCCCGGCGTGATCGACGTGCTTGGCGACGACTTCATCATGTTCGCCAGCGACTACCCGCACTGGGACGGCGAATGGCCGGAAAGCACCAAGCACCTACGCGACCGATCCGACATCAGTGAGCAATCGCGGGAAAAAATCGGCGGGCTGAACGCGCTGCGCTTCTACGACCTGAATTAGACCTGCCTTAGGCCGTGGCGCCGGACTCAATGGCAGGATCGGCCCATGGTGCCTTTTGTGGTGCGGGCGGCGTTGACCGGATTCGCGTTGTGGGTCGTCACCGTTTTTGTGCACGGGTTGCGCTTCGTCGGCGGCGACACGACGCTGCAGCGGGTTGGCATTATCTTCGTCGTCGCTGTGATCTTCGGTCTGGTCAATGCGATCGTCAAACCGATCGTGCAGATCTTGTCGATCCCGATGTACATCCTGACTTTGGGCCTTTTCCACATTGTCATCAACGCCTTCATGCTGTGGATCACCGCGCGAATCACCGAGCAGACAACCCATTGGGGACTGCAGATCGATCACTTCTGGTGGACCGCAATCTGGGCGGCAATCCTTTTGTCGTTCGTTAGCTGGCTGCTGTCACTAGTGACTCGACGAGCTACGCGCCGACAGTAAGGAGTCGGCTTCGGGCGAGCGGCCACGCGCGCGGCCGATCACCTGGGGGAGCACCCAAATTGCCGCCAGATTTCGCGCGGACACCCTAGGTTGTCAGGCCATGTTGCACATATGCTCTTTAAGTCCG
>JAVROZ010000399.1:0-3575 GCA_032162485.1 Mycobacterium sp. | reverse complement strand
CGGCCGGCAACCCGACGAGATCATGATGGTGGCCAGTCACAAGTACGACATCCGCGCGGCGGCCCAACTCGGGTTTCGTACCGCCTTCGTGGCCCGACCGCTGGAATGCGGCGCCGACAACACCGCGGACGTGGCCTACGAAGAGGAGTTCGACGTCAACGCCGCCGACTTCCTCGATCTCGCCGAACAACTGGGTGTCTAGCCGACTGAGTGAGCAACTGCGGCAACGGATTCGTCGGACGAGCTAGCCGGCGATATCACGCTTGCGGCCCGAGTACCGGCTGGCTGGCGTTATCTTCCAACGGCCTGCCTTTGGTCTCGGGCAACCGGTAGGTGCAGACGAGACTGACCAAGACCAGGGCGGCCAGCATGCATCCGATGCTCCAACTGCCGTAGCGGCCGAGCAGTGGGCCGGCGAGCAAAGGCGGCACGGCGCCGCCGAGGATGCCGGCGACGTTGATCGCCAACCCGGCGCCGGTGTAGCGGTGCCAGGTGGTGAACAGTTCCGGCACAAAGGATGCCATCGGCGCGAAATTGGAGCCCGCGATGGCGTAGAGACCCACGATCGCCACCGCGAACAGGACGGGGTTGCCGGTGTCGACCAACGGAATGACGGCGAAGGACCACGGCAATCCCACCGCCCACCCGAACAGGATGACCGGACGGCGCCCCACTCGGTCGCACATTCTTGCCGACACCGGCACCACTACCGTCCACACCAGACCGCCCAGGATCCCGGCAATCAGAATCGCGTCGCGAGAGAGCCCGACATGGCTATGGGCATAGCTAGTCAGATAGGTGCCAGCAATATAGACGAAGGCGAACACCGCCACGAAGCTGCCGGACGCCAGTGCGGCGGTGCCGGGCTGTTGGCGCAGGACGTCGGCCAGCGGTGCCCGCGGTGGTGCGCTTCGCGCCAGTTGCCCCTTGAACACCGGAGTCTCGTCAATGCTGACCCGCACGTATAAGGCGATGACGACCAACAGTCCGCTGAGCAAAAACGGTACCCGCCAACCCCAATTGACGAACGCCGGACTAGCTTCTCCCACAGTGGAATTGACGATCAGAAAGGTCAGGCTGGCCAGCAGTGTCGCGATGCCGGCGCCAATGGCGGTGAAGGTGCCATAACGGCCGCGCTGTCCAACCGGCGCGTATTCGGCGGCCAATAGCGCTGACCCCGCCCACTCGCCGCCGACAGCGAAACCTTGTAACAGCCGCAAGCTCAGCACGATCAACGGCGCCGCAACGCCGATCGTCGCCGCGCCGGGAGTCAGCCCGACCGCCACCGTGCATAGGCCCATGATCAGCATGGTGGCTACCAGGGTTGCCTTGCGGCCCAACCGGTCACCGAAGTGGCCGAAGACGGCCCCGCCCAACGGCCGGGACACAAACGCGGCAGCGAAGGTACCCATCGACGCGATGGTCCCCATCGCGGGGCTGAGCTCGGGAAAGAAGACCTTGGGAAACGTCAAAGCCGCGGCGGTGCCGTAAATGTAGAAGTCGTAGAACTCAACGGTGGTGCCCACCATGCACGCGAATGCGATGCGTTTGACGCTGACTGGATTGTTCACGGGCCTCCGCGCCGAGTGTAGTAAGTCACAGCATCCTGTGCGAAATAATCCCGTGATACGTTGCGGACAATGCGTCACCGTTTCTCCGAAGCCCAGCACGTCATGCAGCCCGCGGTGCGGCTGCGCGAACAAGCCGCGGCACTCGCCGATTATGTCCACGAAGGTGACACTGTGCTCGACGTCGGCTGTGGGACCGGACATCTCTCGGCGTACCTGCGGGAAATGTATGGCGCGGTCCCGACTGGCATCGACGTCAAGGACTTTCGCGAAACCGAGATCGAGTTCAGCGAGTTTGGTGGCACCTCAATCCCGTTTCCGGACGGGTCTTTTGACCACGTCATCCTCAGCGAGGTGCTGCACCACAGCCACGACCCGGTGACGTTGATCAGCGAATGCCGGCGAGTCGCGCGTCGTCGCGTCATCGTGTTCGAAGACATGCCTGAAGGGCTGCTCGGCAAGGCCGCGCTGTACGCGCAGGTGCACGCCGTCGCGCGTTACCACCGCTACCCATACCCGCCGGCGCGGCCCGACGAGTACCGCAAGGCGTTGGCCTGGATTGCCACCAACACCGATTGCGTCGCGCGGACTCCGCAACCCCCCGAGTGGCTGACGGTCTACCCGCGCGTGCTGTTCGTCTTCGAACTGCCCGCTACGCCCTGACCGCCTCGATGGCCCACGCGGGCATGATGGGCGCCCGGGTGAGCCCGTGGTCGCCTTGACCGATGCTGCGCAGCAGCCACTGCACCCGCAGGATGCAGCAGCCCATCCGCACCATCGCGAAGATTTCGTACCACCCCAATGCCTGCAGTGGCCGGCCGACCATCTCCTCGAAACGTTCGATCACGCGCTCTCGGCTGTCGAAGCCCGGGAGTTCGGGATCGGCAGTGATCCCGTTGACCTCCATGGTCTGCCGACGGGTGGCCAGCCACCAGGCGAAGTCGGTTTCCGCCGGGCACAGACACGCCTGTTCCCAGTCCAGCACGCCGATGATCTGGCCAACGTCATCGAAGATGGCGTTGGACAACCGGGCGTCGCCCCAGCACACCGCCAGCGCAGGCGGATCGTCGGGTTGGTGGCGGTGCAGCCAGTCGAACGCGTCGGTGATCAGCCCGGGAACCTGCTTGTCGGTGCCCCATTCGACGTAGTCGCGCCACCATGCGAGCTCAGCGCTATTGCCGACACCCTGCGGGCGCCGGAGCCACGGCGCCTGATCGGTCGGAACCCGTTGTAGGGCAACCAAAGTGTCGAGGAAGGAGTCGTGCACCCGGCGTTGCACCTCGACGCCGGCGCCGTGCAGCCAACCGCGCAGCGCGTAGGAGGTGTCCGACGGCGTGTGTCCGACAATGCGCGGCATCACCAGAAAACTCGAGCCGAGCCAGCAGGCGTCGGGTTCGTAGTGGATCGGCGACGGTGTGGCGATTCCGTAGGCGTGCAGAAACTGCTGCGTTCGGGTCTGCCCGGCCAGGTCGTACTCGGCGTAGATGCCGCCGCCGGTCGGCGGGATACGAACGACGAACTCTCGGGACCCGTCCACGCCGAACATCAGGCTCACGCTCGACCATCCGGCGGCCCGGTTGGCCGGACGCAGCTCGCCGATGTCGACCGGGTTGCCGAACTTATGCTCGAACCACCTCGCGAGCTGATCGCGGGTGGCGGTGAGGTCCCGTTGGACAAGGGACAGTCCGGCCATAGACAAACATTTACATATCTAGTATCAGATGTAAATAGAATCCCCTTACATCCCGCGCAGCCAACGTAAAGGAGATGTTGATGGTCAAGCCAGAACCGCTGACCTTCGGAGACATCGACGACACCTCACGGCCCTTGGCCATCGCCGTGCACGGATTCCCCGATACGCCGCAGACTTGGCGGCATCTGGGACCGGTGCTCGCCGAGCGCGGCTATCGGGTGCTGGCGCCCTGGTTGCCGGGTTACGACGCACCCGCGACGCGGCCGATCAGCGTGGGTACCTATGTGCGCCACATCTGTTCGCTGCGCACCGCC
>JAVROZ010000398.1:0-4013 GCA_032162485.1 Mycobacterium sp. | reverse complement strand
CCGGTTCGGCGGCGGCGGTCAACAAGAGCTGTTGGGTATGCCCCGAAAGCGACTGGATCCGCCGAACGAATGTTTGCTCGATCTGCCCCACCAGGGGGCGTGCGTCCGGCTGCCCGAAGCCTCCCGCCAACTCCTCGACCGACAGATCGTTCGGCAGTTCCAACAGCGCCAGCGGGTTGCCGCGCGTCTCTGCGACGATGCGATCGCGCACCTGATTGTCCAGCCGGCCCAGGATGACCGAGTCCAATAACGCGCGCGCATCGCCGGCACTGAGTCCCCGGAGGGTCATTTCGGGCAGCCCGGCCAGCTCATCGCTCACGCCGCCGCGCGTCGCGTAGATGATGGCCACGGGCTCGGCGATCAGTCGGCGAGCGACAAACGCCAGCGTCTGGGCCGAGACGCGGTCGATCCACTGCGCGTCGTCGATGAGGAGGAGCAGCGGCTGACGCTCGGTTGCGGCGCCGATCAGGCTGAGCACCGCCAGCCCGACCAGAAACCGATCCGGCGCGGGTCCGGTGCGGCGGCCGAAGGCGATGTCGAGTGCGTCCCGTTGGGGCACGGGCAGGACGTCGAGGAAGTCCAGCAACGGTGTGCAGAGTTGATGCAGTGCGGCGAATGCGAGTTCCATCTCGGATTCCACGCCCGACACCCGCGCTGTCCGGAAGTCAGCAGCCCCCGTTGCCACGAATTCGAGTAATGCCGTCTTGCCGATACCAGCCTCGCCCCGCACCACGAGTACCTGGCTCTGACCAGAGCGCGCCAGGGCCGTCAAACGCTCCAGGGTCGTGCATTCCGCGCGCCGACCCCGCAAATGTTGTGCCCGATCCATCATCACCTGCGGCTAGACCTTACCGATCGTGAGACCCGCCATCTTAAATCAACTGCTTGACTTAACCCTGCCAACGCCGATTAACTCGTGCGTGTGGTCAACGAACTAGCGGACAAGGTTGCCGTCGTCACCGGCGGGGCGTCGGGGATCGGACGAGGACTGGTCGAGCGGTTTGTGGCCGAGGGTGCTCGGGTGGTGATTGGCGACATTGAGACCGAAGGTGGCGAGGCCCTCGCCGCTGCCCTCGGCCCCGGGGCGCACTTCCATCGGACGGATGTCTCCGATCCTGAACAAGTCGGCGCGCTGGTGGCGACGACGGTCGAAAAGTTCGGCGCTCTGCATGTGATGGTGAACAACGCAGGGATCTCGTCGCCCCTGGGGCGCCTACTCAACGACGACTTCGCGGACTTCCACCGCGTCATGGCGGTGAACGTCCTCGGGGTGATGGTGGGAACCCGAGATGCCGCGCGGCACATGGCCGTCAACGGCGGAGGATCCATCATCAATATGAGCTCGATCGGCGGGATTCAGGCCGGCGGTGGCGTGGCGACGTACCGCGCTTCCAAAGCCGCGGTCATCCAATTCACCAAATCGGCAGCAATCGAGTTGGCGTATCACGAGATTCGTGTCAACGCCATCGCACCGGGCAGCATACCTACGCCCATCCTGGCGTCGTCCGCCAAGGGCGTGGACCCCGCCGAACTCGAGCGGTTCGAGGCTTCGATCCGTCAGACGATGCGCGACGACAGGCCGCTCAAGCGGGAGGGCACACCCGACGACATTGCCGAGGCGGCTTTGTACTTCGCCACCGACCGTTCCCGCTATGTGACCGGCACCGTGCTACCCGTGGACGGGGGGACGTCCGCGGGCAAGGTGGTCCGGCCCAAAAAGCGCGAGAGCTGATCGCCCGACGCCGGTTCGCCGCACGCATCTCCGAAATCGGCGCAATGGTGCCGCCATCGAGCTACCCACGACATCGAGTGTGCGGTGAGGGTTTCCGGTGTGCGGTGCGGGTGGGGGATTCGCGGGATCTGCGCCCTGGACTCACACGGAAAACCGTGGACGCACACTCAAGGCCGCGCCATTGGTTGAAGGTCGCACCTTGCAATCACTTCTTTTTGGCGGGCGGAATCGCTGACGCCATCACCGCCGCGGCGCGGTCCCACACCCGATGCATGCCGAGTGCTGCCAGCAGGGCGGCGGTCGACTTCTTGTCGACATCGTCGGCAAGCAACACTCCCGGATCGTCGGGGGAGATGCCGGCCGACTCCAGGACGGCGACCCCATCCCCCCACGCGGCCACCGGCTTGCAATGCCGAAATGCCTCCTGCAGCAAGGTAACCAGCTTGATATCACCGGTCGGGCTGGTTCCTGCGGCGACGACCACCGCGTCGAATTCGATCGACCGGGCGGTCAGCAGGGTGCGCTCGACTATCTCTGTGCGCCGGCCCGCCTTGAGCTTCCCGCCAACCGGTGCGGTCAGCAGCGGAACGGCACCGGCGGCCGTGATCGCCTTGATCAGTTTCGCGACGCCGGCCAGATCGGACCCGGCGTCGGCAATGATGCCGACCTTGCGACCGGCGACAGGACCAGGTTCGGCATAAACCTGAGACAACGCGGGTGATTTCGTCACGTCCGCGGGCGGCTTGCCTTTCGGCGCGGGCAGCCCCAGGCCGACAGCGACCTGCTCACACAGCTCGGTGTCGACGTTGGCCAGCACTTCCAGCTCACGCTCCTTGATCGCTTGCTCGTAGCACTTGCCGAGTTCGAAAGTGAACGCCTCGATCACGTGCACCTGCTCGATGCGACTGAGGCTGCGGTAGAAAATCGCCGCCTGGCTGAAGTGGTCGTCGAACGAGGCAGGATTCTCACGGACGGTGGGGCCCTCAACAGCCCGGGGCGTCTGCACGTACCCGCCGTCGCTGGCGTCGGCCACCTCGGGTTCGCCATCGTCAATGCTGTTGGGACGGTACGGGGCCAGGCCTTCGTGAATCGCGGTTTGGTGCATCCCATCGCGGAGCATGTCATTGACCGGGCAGTGCGGGCGATTGATCGGCAGCTGGGTGAAGTTGGGTCCGCCGAGCCGGGTCAGCTGAGTGTCGAGATAGGAGAACAACCGCGCCTGCATCAGCGGATCGTTGGTGGGCTCGATACCGGGAACGAGATTGCCAGTGTGGAACGCGACCTGTTCGGTCTCGGCAAAATAGTTGGTGGGGTTGCGATTTAGCGTCAGCTTGCCGATGAAGGCTACTGGAACCAGTTCCTCCGGAACGATTTTCGTCGGATCGAGCAGGTCGATACCTTCGTAGGTATCGGTGCCGTCATCGGGCATGACCTGAATGCCGAGCTCGTATTCGAAGAAGGCGCCGGCGTCGATTGCGTCGGCCATATCGCGGCGGTGGAAGTCGGGATCGCAGCCCGCGGCGATTTGCGCTTCTTCCCAAACCAGCGAATGCACACCGGCGACAGGCTTCCAGTGGAATTTGACCAGGCTGGTCTTGCCCTTGCGATTGACCAGTCGGAAGGTGTGCACACCGAATCCCTCCATGGTTCGGTACGAACGCGGAATGCCCCGGTCGCTCATATTCCAGAACACATGGTGGGTGGCTTCGGTGTGCAGCGAGACGAAGTCCCAGAAAGTGTCATGAGCGGATTGCGCCTGGGGGATCTCCCGGTCCGGATGGGGTTTCCCGGCATGGATGATGTCGGGGAATTTGATGCCGTCCTGGATGAAGAACACCGGAATGTTGTTGCCCACCAGGTCAAAATTGCCCTCGTCGGTATAGAACTTCACCGCGAAGCCGCGGGTGTCGCGGACCGTGTCGGCAGATCCGCGCGAGCCGAGCACCGTGGAGAACCGGCAGAATACGTCGGTCTTCTTGCCCTTGCGGGCCAAGAATGCGGCCCGGGTGTAGTCCGAGGCGGTGCCGTAAGACTCGAACACGCCGTGTGCGGCCGCACCGCGGGCGTGCACGACGCGCTCGGGGATGCGTTCATGGTCGAAATGGGTGATCTTCTCGCGGAGGTGGAAGTCCTCCAGCAGGCTCGGGCCACGGGGGCCGGCCTTGAGCGAATGGTCGGTGTCGGGCAGGCGTAGACCCTGGGCAGTGGTGAGGATTTTGCCTTGCTGGGTGCGCGGATCGTCCTCGAGGCTGTCGTCTTTGCTGGTGGCGCCCGTCGGACT
>JAVROZ010000397.1:0-10009 GCA_032162485.1 Mycobacterium sp. | reverse complement strand
AGGCGCGAACGGCGATCAAAAAGGCGGCGAACAGGTTCAACGCGGGATACAGGACATTGGCAAAAAACGGGCTGTGATCCGCGTGCGGGTCAGGCAGGCAGGACGACGCGAAGACGATCACGCCAATTGCCAACACCGCCAAGGCAATCCGGATACCGGTCGGCGGCCATCGAACGCTGGCCGCCAGGTCGGGTGATTCCTCGGAAGGCGGCTTCGCCGCATCTGCCAGTGGCTTGATGGTGCGTGCCAGCGCGGTCACATTGGCGGAGTCACCTACTGGGCCAAAGGCACCCCGCTGGAGCCGTCCGGAGGCGAAGTCGCCCTCCATGCCGCTCGTTAAGGCGGACGCCGTCGAGTTGGCAAGTTCGGGCAGCGCATACGGCAGGGGCAGGTCCGGCACGAAGCTGCGGATGCAGTCGCCACCCTCGCGTTTGGCGGCGTACATGGCCAGGTCAGCATGCCGGAGCAACTCGTCGAGGGTGCACTCCGACTCGGCGGCGGCCACCGTGAATCCGATGCTCGGGCGTACCGATAGCGGAACGCCGTCGATCACGATCGGCGCATCGAACGATTCGAGGACTCGTTGTGCCGCCGCCTCCGACTCCCCGACAGGGCCTTCGATCAGGACGGCGAATTCGTCACCGCCGAGCCGCGCGACAGTGCCGACGTCGCCCAGGGCAGTCGTCAGCCGAGCAGCGACCCGGACGAGAAGTTCGTCGCCGGCCGGATGACCTAAGGCGTCGTTGACCGACTTGAAGTTGTCCAGATCCAGGCACATCACCGCAATCGGCGAGGCGTCCTGACGGCGCCGGGCAATGGCTTGTTCCAGGTTGTGCAGAAAGTTGGCTCGGTTGGCCAAGCCGGTCATGCTGTCCCGGAAGGCTTCCTGGGCCGCCTCCGTCAGCAAGCCCTGGTTCTCGACCAACACCACCAGCTGCCGGGCCAGCACCGCAACCACCAGGATCCCAAGTCCAACCAGCAACGGTCCGTGCCGCATCGTGCGCAGCGCGTGGCCCAACCCGACCGCGGCGGCCAACAGCAGCGGAAGGTACGGCAACCACAGGCGCAAACGCGAGGTGATGTCAGCCTGTGCCGCCGCCGGAGGGGACTCTTGGGCGCTCACCAGGCCGGCCAGGGCCACCATGCCCAATCCGGCCACCCGGCTCACGTCGACCAGGTCACCGGTGTGGTAGCTGCCGACCCCGGTCTGAAACACCACCAACATGTCCGCGACAGCGATCGTCACAACTCCGGCGGCCATCAGCGTCATGCTCCGCCGCCCGCCGGGACGACCCCGCGACAACACCAGGATCGCCGCCGTCATGAGTGACACGTCGGCAAAAATGTGCACGACGGTCGCGGGCCCGGAGCCGCTTTTCTCGCGCAGAAGTCTGTCCAGGACGAACGCCCACGAGGCGACGAACAGCGAGGTCGAGACGATGATGCCGTCGAGTGCCAGCCGCCAGATGTTGTGACCAACGGGATTGCTCAGCAGTGACAGACACGCGAAGGCGCCAATCGGGTACAGCAGCAGCAGAACCTCCGCTGCCGCCGGGTGAGTGGCGTGGTCGAGGTCCGGACGCACGTCGTACACCGCCCAGATGAACTCGCCGACCGCCCAGCCCGCGAGCGCCACCGTCATGGCCAGCCATCCGGCTCTGCGGCGGCCGAGGGAATGGCGGGCGGCCCTGCCCGCACACCCCATCGCGACCGCCAGGCAGATCAGTGTCACAACCTGGTCGACCGGCCGAGTTGCATAGGCGCCGTGCCACCTGAACAGCGACGAAGCTACGACCAGCGCCGCTGCCAAACCGTATCCGCCGACGACAGAACAGCTGATGCCCATGGTCAGCCCGGAAAGCGGGCACGGCAGTCCCGTCCAGCGCTTCATTGTCCGCTCCAGCTCGCACGCACGATTATGTCGGCGAAAAATCAGGAAGCTTCGCCGCGCGCCCTAACAGAATAAACCGCTCGGCGGCGTTCGGCTGTACCGACGGTCTGTCCACCCGCGTGGTCACGGTCTACTGGTATGACTAGCCGGGGCGAGCGCCGACAGAGGCTGTGACCCGAGTTACTGACCTGCGTCGATACGGGCCAGCGCCTCCCGCAGGATCCGTCCCGTAGCTTCCCGGTCCGGATCGCGGCGCAGCAGCAGACCCTTGGCGACGGAGAGCTTGTCGCCTTCACGCCTGGGCAGCACATGCAAATGGATGTGGGACACCGTTTGAAAGGCGGCGCGGCCGTCGTTGATGCCGACGTTCGTGGCGTCGGCCAGCTCGCTTGCGCGAGCCGCCCGCGCGATGCGTTGGCCGATGGTGATCATGCCGGCCAGCGTCTCGGCCGGGGTGTCGGTGAGGTCGGCACTGTGCTTTTTGGGAATCACCAGCGTGTGGCCGCGGGTAAATGGTCGGATGTCGAGGATCGCCAGATAGCTGTCGTCTTCGTAGATCCGGATAGCCTCAGCTTCCCCGGTCGCGATCGCACAGAACACGCAAGACATCTCGCCACCGTACTTTGCCGTGGTGATCGCGGGCGCCTCCGTGGCTATCGCAAGCGCCTCCCTGGCGATCGCAAGCGCGGCCGCGGCGGTCGCCACCATAGGCGAAGCCGGGCGCGGCGGGTCGCCACCATGGGCGGGGATGACCGAGCGGGATACGCTGCGGCAGTGGACCCTAGGGATCTCGCATTCGCGGGTGCGGCCGTACAGGCGCGAATGCTGGCCGCCGGCGAAGTCACCGCCCCGGTGCTCCTCGAAATCTATCTGGAGCGGATCGAGCGGCTGGACAGCGAGCTGCGCGCCTACCGTCTGGTGCGGTACGACGGCGCGCGCGAGGAAGCCGAGAAGGCCCAGCAGCGTCTCGACGCGGGGGAGCGGCGACCGCTTCTCGGCGTGCCGATCGCGATCAAGGACGACGTCGACGTCGCCGGTGAGGTGACCACGTACGGCAGCGGCGCGCACGGACCGGCCGTAACTGACGACGCCGAGGTGGTCCGCCGGCTGCGTGCGGCGGGCGCGGTCATCATCGGCAAGACCGCTGTCCCAGAACTGATGATCATGCCCTTCACCGAGTCGCTGACATTCGGGGCCACCCGCAACCCGTGGAATCCACGTCGCACGCCGGGTGGCAGCAGCGGCGGCAGCGCGGCTGCGGTCGCGGCCGGTCTGGCCGCGGTGGCATTGGGATCCGATGGCGGTGGGTCGATTCGCATTCCATCCACGTGGTGTGGCTTGTTCGGGCTGAAACCGCAGCGCGACCGGGTCTCGTTGGAGCCGCACGACGACGCGTGGCAGGGACTGAGCGTCAACGGTCCCATTGCGCGATCCGTGCTGGACGCGGCATTGATGCTGGACGCGACGACGACGGTGCCCGGTCCGCAGGGCGAGTTCGCTGCCGCGGCGGCCCGGCGACCCGGACAGCTGCGAATCGCCTTGAGTACCAAGGTGCCAACGCCGATGCCCGTGCGGGTTGGCAAAGCGCAGTTGACGGCGGTGGAGCAGGCGGGTGCCTTACTGCGCGATCTCGGCCATGAGGTGATCGTCCGCGATCCGCACTACCCGGCTTCGCTTTACGCAAACTATCTGCCCCGATTCCTGCGCGGTATCAGCGACGACGCGGACGCTCAGGCTCATCCCGAGCGACTCGAACCGCGCACCCGCAATATCGCCCGACTCGGTTCGTTCTTCTCCGACCGCCGGATGGCGAAATTGCGCACCGCCGAGGCCGGGGTGAACGCCCGGATCCAATCGATCTTTGACGACGTCGACGTCGTCGTCACGCCGGGCACCGCCGCCGGCCCCTCCCGCATCGGCGCATACCACCGCAGGGGCGGGGTGTCGACGCTGCTGCTCGTTGCGCAGCGGGTCCCGTACCAGCAGATCTGGAATCTGACCGGTCAACCGGCAGCGGTGGTGCCGTGGGACTTCGACGACGACGGCCTGCCCATGTCGGTCCAATTGGTCGGCCGCCCGTACGACGAGGCGACGCTGCTGTCGCTGTCCGCACAGATCGAGGCGGCCAGACCCTGGGCGCAACGGCGCCCGCCGGTGTCATGACCGCGGCGTCTCGCGAATGACGGCCCAGGCCGCCAGTTTGGCCGCGCGCGGGATCGCGTTGGCCGGGCTTGTTGACGGCAGCCGCTGGTAACTGACCGCTGCGCCCGGCTTTGCCGCTGTGCCCGGCTTTGCCGCGCTGGCGATCACCGCGGCCTGATGGCGGTGACCCGCTGCGCCCGGCTTCGCCGCGCTGGCGATCACCGCGGCAAAGCGTTCGTAGACCTCAGCCGCCTTCGCGCCGTTGAAGTACACCCGCGTGATGTTGCGGTGCTCGGCGAACAGTGCGGCAAAGTCGTTGACCACCAAGCTTTTTGAGTCAATCGCTGAGTCCGCGCTGCCGACCCGGCGGCAACCGCCCAACACGTCCCACAACGCCACTCCGTGCGACTGCAGGGCCGCCAACCGTCGGGCGTAGTCCGCTGCGCAGTCGAATCCGAAGACGTCCCCGACGATCGGCCAGAACGCATTGCGTGGATTGGCGTAGTACTGGCCGTCGGCCAGCGACCGAACGCTCGGAAAGGAGCCCAGGATCAGCACGCGGGCTTGCGCGTCGATGACCGGCGGAAGTCCCCGCAGGAGTGGTGTGGCCATCACCTACACATGATGACGCGCCCACGCCTTAACGTGGACGCGTGGCAGATCACGCGGACGACGCGCTCGAGCCGACCGATGTGAATATCGACGACCTGCTCGATGGACTCGAGGGCCCAGCGCGCACCGAGCGCGCCGAGCTCGTGACGTGGCTGCTCGAGCAGGGCATCACTGCTGAGGAGATCAGGACGACCGATCCGCCCTTATTGCTCGCTTCCCGCCACCTCATTGGTGATGACGGCACCTACATGTCCGCTCGAGAGATGAGTGAGACTCACGGCATCGATTTGGAACTGCTGCAACGCGTCCAGCGCGCCATTGGTCTGGCCAGGGTGGACGACCCGGACGCGGCCATCCACATGCGCGCCGACGGCGAGGCCGCCGCGTACGCGCAGAAGTTCGTCGACGTCGGGCTGTCTCCCGATCAAGTGGTGGCTGTTGTCCGTGTGCTCGCCGAAGGTCTGTCAAATGCAGCCGAAGTCATGCGCTACACCGCACTGGCCGCGATTCTGCGGCCCGGTGCCACCGAGCTGCAGATCGCCCAGGGTTCTAAGTTGCTGGTCAGCCAGATCGCCCCGCTCCTCGGCCCGATGATTCAACACATGTTGCTTTTGCAACTGCGACACACGATGGAGACCGAGGCGGTCAACGCCGGCGAGCGGGCGGCCGGCAAGCCGCTGCCGGGCGCCCGCCCGGTCACGATCGCATTCGCCGACCTCGTCGGGTTCACCAAGCTGGGTGAAGTGGTCTCGGCGGAGGAGTTGGGGCAGCTCGCCGGCCGGCTCGCAGATCTGGCCCGCGACCTGACCGCTCCGCCGGTCCGGTTCATCAAGACGATCGGCGATGCGGTGATGCTGATGTGCCCCCAACCGGGGCCGTTGTTGGACACCGTCCTCAAGCTGGTCGAGGTGGTGGACACCGACGACGCCTTCCCCCGACTCCGAGCCGGAGTTGCCTCCGGGATGGCGGTGAGCCGGGCGGGCGATTGGTTCGGCAGCCCGGTCAACGTGGCAAGCCGGGTCACCGGGGTGGCGCGGCCAGGTACGGTGCTGGTCGCCGAGTCGGTCAAGGAAGCGTTGAGCCAGACCGGGGACGACGCCGGGATCGATTGGTCCTTCGTCGGCGGCCGTCGTCTCAAGGGCATCAAGGGTGAATCGAAACTGTTCCGGGTGCGGCGAGGCCAATCGGATCCTCGCCCAGGCTAACGGACCACACCGCGCTGGCGGCGACCCGCTGGCCCTGTGGTGGCGATCCGCTGGCCCTGTGGTGATGACCCGCTACGCCCGGCTTCGCCGCGCTTGCGATCGCCACGGCCGCGCTTGCGATCGCCAGCCGAGAAACACATGGGCAGGCCCGGCGCGACTCTTGGGGGCGTTGCTGACTCCGTCTTATGCGGGTCTGACGCGGCCGGTTTTCACCCTCTTCCGGCACTTGAGATTTGGTCGCTTCCGGGCCTGCTTCGTTATCAAAACTACAACTGCGAATGCCTGATGGCAACGGTTTTTCAGGCCCGGTCGAGTGGCCTCAACGTTCGCCGGGGGCGAAAGCACTTGATTACAGATGTAACGGTGTAATTATGTAATCATGAAACTTCATAATCATGGGCGCCGCCATGGGCGTCCCGGAGGCTGGCAGCAAGCAGAACAACCCGATGCCAGTGGCGCGGCCGACTGGTTCGCCGGGCGGCTGCCAGAGACCTGGTTCGACAGCGATCCGGCGGTCATCGTCGACCGTGAGGAGATCACGGTGGTCGGAAAACTGGCCGCACCCGAGTCCGGAGCGGAAGAAAGCACCGCGCGCTCCGAAGGCCGCGTCTCTCGATTCCGCGAAGAAACCCGGCCGGAGCGGATGGCCATCGCCGAGGAAGCGCAAGAGCGCTACGGGCGCAAGGTTTCCTGGGGCGTCGAGGTCAGCGGTGAGCGCGTCCTGTTCACCCACATCGCCGTCCCGGTGATGACTCGTCTCAAGCAACCGGAGCGCCAGGTGCTCGATACGTTGGTCGACGCCGGCGTCGCACGCTCCCGTGCGGACGCGCTCGCGTGGTCGGTCAAGCTAGTCGGTGAGCACACCGAGGAATGGTTGGCCAAATTGCGGACCGCCATGTCGGCGGTCGACGATGTCCGCGCGGAAGGGCCCGATCTGTCCGGCTAACCCCGGACGCTGTCGTTGCGGCTACTTTTCCTTATTGACTTTGGCGACGATCCTGTCCGCGATCTGGCTGCCCTGGTCGACGATGTGAAAGCCGCAGGCGTTGATGTCGACGACCACGTTGTTGGCCACGGCGAGCGCACGCTGGCATTCCCATCCGTTGGCGGCTTCCTGGGTGTCCACCACGGTGATTTTAGGGAAAGCGCCTTCGACTTCGGCAAACGTCCACCGATAGGTCTTGGTCTTCGCGGTGACAGTTATTGTCTTGCCGGCGCAGTTCTTCCACTTGCCCAGCGAAGTCTGCAGGTAGGCTTTCGCCTTGTCTGCCGTCGGGAAAGCGACTGCGGATTCATTGACGAAGTGGTCGGAGTCGTCGCCTGGCTCGGACAATGCCAAGCCGCTGACGCCGGTGTAACCGGTGCCCGAATACGCCGGTGCCGACGCGGCGTACCTCGCTCCTTGGCAGTCCGGCTGCGAGATGGTCACCGATGAGTTGTCCATCGTGGTGATGGGCTTTCCAGGTTGCATCTTCGATGAACCCATCACCGCGTTGATGTCCGAAGAGCTCAGCAACAGCGTGCTCAACCGCTCCTCTGAGATGGGTTTCAGCTTGGGCGTCGTCGGCCCGGAACTGTTCGCCCACCAGATGCCCAGCCCACCGACGACGAGTACCAGCACGACCGTCACGGCGGCAATGATGGGCCACTTGCTGCGTTTGCCCGACGGCAACGACATTTGAGGGGGCCGCTGCCCCTGGTTCCACGAGGGGATAGGGCCGGAGGATTGGGGCGGAGGCGGTTGGCTCGGTGGGCCGCCACCCCAGCCCCCGCCTTGGCGGTACGGGGAGTTCTGGGCAGGCTGGATTGGCCCGGAGATCGGGCCGCTCGCGGGAGTCCATGCAGGATGACCCGACGGTGGAGTATGCGGCCGCTGCCGCGGTAGCGGTCCCGAGGGACCGGATCCGCCGGGAAACTGCTGTGGCAAAGGCCGCGACGGTGGCGGTGTGACCGGCGGTTGGGGCCGTTGTGCCGGCGCGACCGCCGTGGCGGGCATGGTCAGCGGTGCGCCGTCCGACGGCGGTCCGGGCAGCGTGGCTTCCTGACTGCGCCGCAGAATATTGGCCGCATGGTCCTGGTCGGGATCGCTGAGCGCTTCGTGCGCGGCCAGGGCGAGGTCACCGGCGCTGGCGTAGCGATCCTCGGGTTTTTTGGCCATGCCGCGCGCGATCACCGCGTCAAAGCCCCTGGGGATGCCCGCACGAGCCGCGCTGACCTGCGGAACGGGTTGCATCAAATGCGCCGTAACCAAGGTGCCGGCGCTGTCGGCCCGGTAGGGCGGCCCGCCGGTCAGGCATTCGTAGAGCACGCAGGCCAATGCGTAGATGTCGGCGCGGTAGGTGACCTCTTCGTTCGAAAACCGTTCGGGGGCCATGTATTTCCAGGTGCCGACCGCCGTGCCCATTTGGGTCAGCTTTTCATCGGTGGTCGCGCTGGCGATGCCGAAGTCCACCAGGTAGGCGAAGTCGTCGCGGGTGACCAGGACGTTAGGGGGCTTGATGTCGCGGTGCATGACGCCGGCGGCATGCGCGGCGTCCAACGCGGAGGCGATCTGAGTGAGGATGGCCACCGCGCGAGGCGGGGTCAAAGGGCCGAAGCGCTTGAGAACGCTGTCGAGGTCGGTACCTTCGACCAGGCGCATCTCCAGATACATCTGCCCGTCGATTTCGCCGTAGTCGTGGATAGGCACGACGTGGGGTTCCTGCAGCCGCCCGGCGATGCGCGCCTCACGCTTCATCCGCTCGCGAAAAACCGGGTCTTTGCTGAATTCGGCGGTCATCAGCTTTACGGCGACGGTCCACTCTTTGACAGTGTGCTCGGCCTCGTAGACCTCGCCCATCCCGCCGCGGCCCAGCAACCGCTTGAGTCGGTAGGGACCGAACGTCGACCCCACACGCGAGCCCTGCGTGTCGCTCATCGGTGTTCCTCCCAGTTGACCCGCAATGTCGCCGACACTATCAAGACCTTCCAGGCAAAAGCGCCAGTCGCGAAAGCGGGGTACGCCAATCACCACGGTATTCGGTCACACACCGGGCTCATAGGAAACGGCGGTTTCGACCCCCGTCCTTCACCCGAACATTCCGCCGCGCAGGTGCCCTGCGCCAACCATTCCGGAGCAGAAGTGCAGATTCGGCGAATTACCCGCGTCGGGTGCGGCCGACTTCTGGACAGTCCGAAAGTCCGTCTAGGTCAACGTGTCCCGAAAAAAGCGAGCGGGCTGCCGGACCGGAATTGACCGCGTCGACGTTAGTTGCAGAGCCAGGTCCCGATCCATCCCGAAGTACCCAGCGTTTGCATCGCGTTCTGCTCGGCGGCGAGCAACGTCGAACCGTACCCGCCGGCGTGGTCGCCACGGCTGTTCTCCGCGACGGCCCCACACTCGGTGAACGTGACAAGGACCTGGCAGTCCGACTTGCCGCATGCACCCATCGCCGCCTTCTCGGCCGCGGCCTTCGAAGGGGCCTGCTTGGTCCGGCCGAATAGCTTGCCGGAGGGCGAGTAGGCGATCGCACCGACGTAGCCGTCGGCCCCGGCGGCTGGGGCCAGTGCGATGAGCGTCGCCGTCACCACTGCGACGTTGGCCACTGCGACCGCAGCTCGCCTTGGAGAGCGCCACTGAAAAGTGGTCAATCCCATGATGGTTCCTTTCCACGCTGAAAAAGGCTCGAGGTTCACGATGTATGCGGCGGCGGTTAGACGGGCTTGGTTGCGGTGACCTGCTTGCCCCACTCGGACATCGTCAGCGTGACCGTCCCGTTCTCGACCGGGACGATTTCGATTTTGACCAGGTGATTGGACCCATCGGAGGCGATCCAGACGGTGGTCGGGGTGGGCGGTGCGTTCTCCGGGCTGAGGCGGGATCCGGCCAGTGTGGCGACGTCGTCGGTCGACGAGCTCCCGGTGATCTTGGTCGTCGCGATCCCGTTCACCTGTTCGGTGCCGACTGCCTTCGGGTTCTGCAGATTCGCGAGCAGGTGGGCCAGGCCCCGATCAGGGTCGAGCAGGGTGGATACGTCGTAGATCGATGCGCCATTGCCGTAATCGGTGAACTTGCCGGCTTCTGCGAGGTCGGAGTACAGGTGGCCGTCGACGAAGACAAACTTCGAGTCCACGGGGTTCTTACCGACGGTCAGCGTGGCGGTGCCGTTGGCGACGGTTT
>JAVROZ010000396.1:0-3850 GCA_032162485.1 Mycobacterium sp. | reverse complement strand
GGCCAGCCCGCAGGGCGTCGGTGCACACAAGGACTCCGGGGTGCTCACGCTGCTGCTGGCCGAGCCGGGTAGCCGGGGCCTGCAGGTCCGGGGCCGCGACTGGATAGACGTGCCACCGCTGGACGGGGCATTCGTGGTCAACATAGGTGAGCTGCTCGAGGTCGCGACGGGTGGCTACCTTCGCGCAACCGAGCATCGGGTAAACCTGGGCGCGGCGAGCGCGCAGCGGATTTCGGTGCCGTACTTCTTCAACCCCCGGCTGGACGCGCAGATACCGCTGCTGTCGCTACCCGCCGACCTGGCCGCGCGAACCGGGTCCGCCCCGGCCGATGATCCGTCGGACCCGATCCACTCGGTGTACGGCCGGAACGCCTGGAAAAGTAGGGTACGTGCGCACCCGGATGTGGCTGCCGCGCACGGTTATGCACAAGGTAGGCTGGAAAGCGAGAATCCCGTTCTCGGCTCAAGGGGCGAATGAAGTCCGGTGAACCCGAACAATAATCTGACACCCGTGTCGCTACGTGAGGCCTTCGGCCACTTCCCGACCGGCGTGGTGGCCATCGCGGCCCACGTGGACGGAGTGCGGGAAGGCCTGGCGGCCAGCACCTTTGTCCCCGTGTCCCTGGAACCGCCGCTGGTGTCGTTCTGTGTGCAGAACACCTCGACGACATGGCCGAAACTCAAGGGAGTGCCGACGCTCGGCATCAGCGTGCTGGGCGAGGCCCATGACGTCGCCGTACGCACCCTGGCCGCGAAGACTGGGGACAGGTTTGCCGGTCTGGAAACGGTATCCAGTGAAACGGGTGCCGTCTTCATCAAGGGCACGGGCCTGTGGCTGGAAAGTGCGATCGAGCAATTGATTCCGGCCGGTGACCACACCATCGTCGTGCTGCGCGTCAGCCAGATCACGGTCGATGCCGAGGTAGCGCCCATCGTCTTTCACCGCAGCGAATTGCGCCGGCTCGGCGTCTAGCGCCGTTCGATTACCAGCGCGATCCGGCGCCAGGGCGCGACTTGAGTTCAGCGTCGGAACAGCTTGTTACCCAGCCACACGACCGGGTCGTACTTGCGGTCGGCGACTCGCTCCTTCATCGGGATCAGCGCGTTGTCGGTGATCTTGATGTTTTCCGGGCAGACCTCGGTGCAGCATTTGGTGATGTTGCAGTAGCCCAAGCCGAACTCTTCTTGGGCCTGATCGCGCCGGTCCAGGGTGTCCAACGGGTGCATTTCAAGCTCGGCGGCCCGCATCAGGAACCGTGGCCCGGCGAACGCCTTCTTGTTTTCGTCGTGGTCGCGGACCACGTGGCAGACGTTTTGGCACAGGAAACATTCGATGCATTTGCGGAATTCCTGCGACCGCTGCACATCGACCTGAGCCATCCGATACTCGCCGGGTTGCAGCTCCTTTGGCGGTGCGAAAGATGGTATCTCGCGCGCCTTCTCGTAGTTGAACGAGACGTCGGTGACCAGGTCGCGGATCACCGGGAAGGTCCGCAGCGGCGTGACCGTCACGATCTCGTCCTCGGCGAAGGTCGACATCCGCGTCATGCACATCAGCCGGGGCCTGCCGTTGACCTCTGCCGAGCAGGATCCGCACTTGCCGGCCTTGCAGTTCCAACGCACCGCGAGATCGGGTGTCTGGGTCTGCTGCAGCCGGTGGATGACGTCGAGAACTACCTCGCCCTCGTTGACCTCGACGGTGAAGTCGCGCAGCTCGCCGCTACTGTCATCGCCGCGCCATACCCGCAGGCTCGCGTTGTATCCCATTACGCTCTCCGTTCTGGATGCTCGGCCAGCTCTTCTTCGGTGTAGTACTTCTCCAATTCGGAGACCTTGAAGAGCTCCAGCAAGTCTTGCCGCATCGGCACCTGTGGTTCTTTGGTGATGTCGATGTGCGGGCCGCTGACCTCGGTGTTGTTCACGCGGCACACCAGCAACGACTTGCGCCAGCTGGAGTCCAGCGCGGGGTGATCGTCGCGGGTATGGCCGCCGCGACTTTCCGTGCGTTGCAGCGCTGCCCTGGCCACACACTCGCTGACCAGCAGCATGTTGCGTAGATCGATGGCCAGGTTCCAGCCTGGGTTGTACAGCCGCTTTCCTTCGACTTCCACGTTCTGATACCGGGCCCAAAGCTCATCCAAGAGCTTCAGGGCCTTGGTGATCTCGTCCTCTTTGCGGATGATGCCGACCAAGTCGTTCATCACGTGCTGCAGATCGAGCTGCAGTGCGTACGGATTTTCCGGCGCCGAGCCGTCCGTCGGTCCTTCGAAAGGCTTGAGCGCCTGCTTGGCGGCGGCGTCGACCGCCTCCTCCGAAATTGCCGGACGGCTGCTCAGTGCGCGCACGTAGTCGGCGGCGCCCAGACCGGCGCGTCGACCGAACACCAAAAGATCGGACAGCGAATTGCCGCCGAGCCGGTTGGACCCGTGCATGCCGCCGGAGCACTCACCCGCGGCGAACAGCCCGGGCACCTTGGCCGCGCCGGTGTCGGCGTCGACCTCAACCCCACCCATCACGTAGTGGCAGGTAGGTCCGACTTCCATCGGCTCCTTGGTGATGTCGACCCCGGCCAGCTCCTTGAACTGGTGGTACATCGACGGCAGCCGCCGCTGGATTTCTTCGGCGGTCAGGCGGGACGCGATGTCGAGGTAGACGCCACCGTGCGGGGTGCCGCGGCCGGCTTTCACCTCGGAGTTGATTGCGCGCGCCACCTCATCGCGGGGCAGCAGGTCCGGGGTGCGACGGGCCGAGTCGTTGTCCTTGAGCCACTCGTCGGCCTCTTTTTCGGTCTCGGCGTACTGGCCTTTGAACACAGCCGGGATGTAGCCGAACATGAACCGCTTGTCCTCGGAGTTCTTCAGCACTCCGCCGTCACCGCGGACACCCTCGGTGACCAAGATGCCCTTCACGCTGGGCGGCCACACCATGCCCGTCGGGTGGAACTGGACGAACTCCATGTTGATCAACGTCGCACCGGCCCGCAGCGCCAAGGCGTGCCCATCGCCGGTGTATTCCCACGAGTTCGAAGTCACCTTGAATGACTTGCCTATACCGCCAGTGGCCAATACCACCGCGGGGGCCTCGAACAAGATGAAGTTGCCGCTTTCCCGCCAGTAACCGAACGCCCCGGCAATCGCATCACCGTCCTTGATCAGCTCGGTGATGGTGCATTCGGCGAACACCCTGATCCGGGCGTCGTAATCGCCGAACTCCGCGAAATCCTCCTGCTGCAGCGAAACGATTTTCTGCTGCATGGTGCGGATCAATTCGAGGCCGGTGCGGTCGCCGACGTGGGCGAGCCGCGCGTAAGTGTGCCCACCGAAGTTGCGCTGACTGATCCGGCCGTCTTCGGTGCGGTCGAATAGCGCGCCGTAGGTCTCCAGCTCCCAAACCCGGTCGGGCGCCTCCTTGGCATGCAGTTCAGCCATCCGCCAGTTGTTGAGAAACTTCCCACCGCGCATGGTGTCAGCGAAGTGGGTCTTCCAGTTGTCTTTCGGGTTGGTGTTACCCATCGCTGCGGCGCAGCCGCCCTCGGCCATCACGGTGTGGGCCTTGCCGAACAGCGACTTGGACACCACCGCAACCTTCAGGCCGCGTTCCCGTGCCTCGATGACCGCGCGCAATCCTGCGCCGCCGGCACCGATGACGACCACGTCGTAGAAGTGCCGTTCGACCTCAGCCATGAAATCCTCGCTCAGCTATTCGGTAATTCTGAAATGACTTTCAGCCAATAAATCTCAGGTCGGAAATGGTTCCGCTGGACACCAGTGCGACGTACAAGTCAGTGAGCATTAGCGTGCCGAGTGTGATCCACGCATACATCTTGTGCCGGGTGTTGAGGTGACTTACC
>JAVROZ010000395.1:0-4091 GCA_032162485.1 Mycobacterium sp. | reverse complement strand
TAAGCAGGCCGACGAGTTCACCTGCTCGAGTTGCTTTTTAGTGCAACACCGAAGCCGGCTGGCCAGCGAGAAGAACGGCATGATGATCTGTACCGACTGCGCGGCCTGACAGTTGCACTCAGCGTGTCAGGGCGGACAGCACCCGCTCCGGGTGGCGACAGCTCACCAGCCAGTACGGCGTCGGATCGTCTGGATCCTCGAGCACCAGTAGAACCATGGGGCCGACCCAGGCCCGGTGCAGGACATAGGCCGCCGGATCGAGTTGGCGGCCCAATGCTGCCGACTTCGCGGTACGCGCTATCTCAGCCGATCGGGAGACCACGGTGACGGGGAGATGTGCTTGGCCGGCCCACAGTTCGATTCCGTCGTCGTCTGCGCAGACGCGGACTTCGACACGCCCGAGCCAGAGCAATGCGCTCGTCGCGACCGCGAACAGCGTGACGAACGATAACCAGTCGGGCAGGGACCGCACACCCAGGTTGACTTCGTACGCGACGATCGCGGCCAGTCCGAAACCCAGCGGCCACCACCACCAGGGCACCCACAGCCGCTCGCGATATCGCACGTTTTGCGGCGCGACGCGCGTATCGGACACGCGGTCAAGGGTAGTCTGTGGCCCCGTGTCGAACAGTCTTGCCGTAGTCCGTCTCGACCCAGGGCTTCCGATGCCCAGTCGCGCGCACGAAGGTGACGCCGGGGTTGATCTCTTCAGCGCCGAAGACTTCGAGTTGACGCCGGGGCAGCGCGCCCTGGTGCGGACGGGCGTTGCGGTTGCAATCCCGCTGGGCATGGTGGGGTTGGTCCATCCGCGCTCGGGATTGGCTTCCCGCGTGGGCCTTTCGATCGTCAATAGTCCAGGCACCATCGATGCGGGCTATCGTGGCGAGATCAAGGTCGCGCTGATCAACCTCGACCCCACCACGCCGATCGTGGTGCATCGTGGCGACCGCATCGCACAGTTGCTGGTGCAGCAGGTCGAGTTGGTCGAGTTGATCGAGGTCTCCTCCTTCGACGAGGCTGGGCTGGCCGAAACATCCCGTGGCGACGGCGGCCACGGTTCCTCCGGCGGACACGCAAGTTTGTGACCGCCGGCGACGATGCAGAGCGAAGCGATGCGGAGGAGCGGCGCAATGACAACGCCGGCGACGATGCATCGCGAAGCGATGAAAAGGAGCGGCGCTCGTGAGGGCATTCGGTAGACGTACACGCAAGGACGAGACTTCAGACACGCCGACGAGCGACCCCGTCGACCCCGTGGCACCGGAGGACGTCGCGGAGGAATCCGCCGACGGCGATGGGGAGCCCGAAGGCCCTTTCGACATTGAAGACTTCGACGACCCGGCTGCCGCCGAAGTCGCCCGACTCGACCTGGGCTCGGTGCTGATTCCGATGCCGTCGGCGGGCCAGGTGCAGGTCGAACTCACGGAGACCGGAGTTCCCAGTGCGGTGTGGGTCGTCACGCCCAACGGTCGATTCACCATTGCGGCGTACGCGGCGCCCAAGACTGCGGGCTTATGGCGCGAGGTGGCCGGTGAGCTCGCCGAATCGTTGCGCAATGACTCGGCCAAGGTATCCATCAAGGATGGCCCGTGGGGTCGTGAGGTGGTCGGTACCGCCTCAGGCGTGGTGCGCTTCATCGGTGTCGACGGCTACCGCTGGATGATCCGGTGCGTGGTCAACGGGCCGCACGAAACCATCGATGCCTTGACCGACGAGGCGCGTGCGGCATTGTCGGACACCGTGGTTCGTCGTGGCGACACCCCGCTGCCGGTACGAACGCCGCTGGCGGTTCAACTGCCCGAACCGATGGTGCAGCAGCTGCGGGAGGCCGCGGCCGCCCAGGAAGGCGGCGCCGGGGACTCCGATCCGGCTTCGGAACCGGCTTCGGAACCAGCCACTGAGCCGCAACCCTCCAGTGAACCGGCCGCACGGCGCAGCGCCGAAGGATCGGCGATGCAACAGTTGCGCAGCACGTCGACCGGCGGCTAGCCGCGCAAATTCTGTCGAAGTGGCGCTCCGGTCAGCTTGCCTCCCCAAGAGCGGCCAGGCAGGCGACGCCCAACGCGGCCGTGTGCGCGCCCATCTCGTCCAGCGTCACCGTGCGCAGTGCCGCCCGGGGCGCCGCGGTCACCCAGTCCATTGCCACCTGCAGCGGGTGAATCGGATCGTCGATCGCCGCCACCACGCCCAGTGGCGGGGCCAGGCGGGACAGCTCGGCACAGCTGGGAGCGACGTAGGCTGCGGCCTCCTCCATGGCGTCGGGCAACTGCGGCCACTGAACTCGCCAGGACCGGGCCAGTTCGTCGGCCAACCACGGCGGACTTGATGCCCGCATCTGCGACGTGGTGGCTTCCAGGCCGTCGCGGCGCAACTGCGCTGCCGTGTACCGCGCGGCGTGCGCTGCGGGAGCTGAGCTCGAATCCCCGTTCCAGGCCGGCAGCGCCGCCAGCACGGCGATGGTTATCTCCGGATGGGCCAGAGCCCAGGTGGCAGCCACTGCTGCGCCGATCGAGACGCCGCCCACCGCGATCGCACCATGGCGAGCCGAATCGTCCAGGGCCGCGAGATAGCCATCGATCAATCGGTCAGGCTGCGGCGCAGGTGTGACCAAGATCGCTCCTACACCCTGCAGCGGCCCGCAAAATGCCCGGTCAACGTAGTTATCGTCGGATCCGGTCCCCGGCAACAACACCGTTGTGACACCGCGTAAATCGACAGTCACCCCCCCATATTGCCCGGTGTTCACAGGTGCCCAGAGGTCAGTGGTTTCATCGGTGTGGCATCAGGGAACCAACAGGTCTACGGTGACCGTTGGCATATAGGAATGCCTGTAGCTAGCAAAGCTTCCTTAACGACGTTGGATTGTCAGGAGTGGCCATGGGGGCCCAAGGTTATCTACGCCGGCTCACCCGTCGGTTGACGGAGGACCCGGAGCAACGCGACGTCGAAGAACTCTCCGACGAAGTACTCAATACCGGCGCGCAGCGCGCTATCGATTGCCAGCGCGGCCAAGAGGTCACCATGGTGGGAACGCTGCGCAGCGTCGAAACGAACGGCAAGGGATGTTCCGGCGGCGTTCGCGCGGAATTGTTCGACGGCAGCGACACGGTGACGCTGGTGTGGCTGGGTCAACGACGCATTCCCGGCATCGACTCGGGCCGCACACTGCGGGTGCGCGGACGGCTCGGCAAGCTGGAAAACGGGTCCAAGGCCATCTACAACCCGCACTACGAAATCCAGCGGTGACGGCTCTCACCATTTGGGGTGCGCCGGATTCCCGTGAGCACTAACCGCTTCAGCGCCGAGCAGCTGCTGGAACAGGCCGGTGGCGTCAGCGGCCTCATCTACTCATCGCTGCCCGTCGTAACGTTCGTAATCGCGTCCAGCGTTGCAGGCTTACTGCCGGCGATCGGAAGCGCGCTGGCGACCGCCGCCCTGGTCATGGTGTGGCGGCTGATCCGCCGAGACTCCATCCAGCCGGCAATATCCGGATTCTTTGGCGTGGCAGTCTGCGCGCTGATCGCCTACCTGGTCGGGCAGTCGAAGGGTTACTTCTTGCTCGGCATCTGGACCTCGTTGCTCTGGGCCGTCGTCTTCGCGGTGTCGATACTGATTCGCCGACCGGTCGCGGGCTACCTGTGGAGCTGGGCGACCGGCCGCGACAAAAGCTGGCGCAACGTGTCGCGAGCGGTCTACGCGTTCGACATCGCGACATTGTCCTGGACGCTGGTATTCGTCGCGCGATTCACAGTCCAGGGGCACCTCTACGAACACGGCAAGACCGGCTGGCTCGGGGTGGCGCGGATCGCGATGGGGTGGCCGCTGACGGCGCTTGCTGCTCTGGTGACCTACGTGGCGATCAAGGCCGTGCTGCGTGCCACTCATCCTGACGATGACGGCGCGGCACCCGCCGGCGACGACGCGGAGCATGCGGTAGCCGGGCCAAGCGGCGACATCGACGGGGACCAAGTCCGCTGATGGGCCGCCACGGGTCAAGTGGCCTCTAGCAGCAGCTTTCGCAGGTCCTCTTCGGCCTCGGTGACCGCCACGAACAACAACTCGTCGCCACCCTCCAGCGGTTCGTCGCCCTG
>JAVROZ010000394.1:0-9068 GCA_032162485.1 Mycobacterium sp. | reverse complement strand
CCATTACGGCGAACACCCGCTCCTGGATGTCGCGCCGGTGGATACGAATCGAGCCGCCGCCGATTTCGTTGCCGTTGCAGACGATGTCGTAGGCGTCGGCCAGCGCGCCGCCGGGCTCGGATTCGATGCTGTCCTGGAACTCGGGCTTGGGTGAGGTGAACGCGTGGTGCACTGCGGTCCACGCTCCCGATCCGACCGCGACGTCACCCGCGGCGGTCGCCTCATCGGCGGGCTCGAACAACGGCGGGTCGACCACCCAGACGAAGGCCCACGCGGTCGGATCGATCAGGCCGAGTCGGTTGGCGATTTCGGTACGGGCAGCACCCAGCAGTGCCCGCGACGCCTTCACCGGACCGGCAGAGAAGAAGATGCAATCCCCCGGGCTGGCGCCGACGTGCGCGGCCAACCCGTCGCGTTCGGCGTCGGACAAGTTCTTGGCCACCGGGCCGGCGAGAGTGCCGTCGTCGCCGACGAGCACGTACGCCAGTCCCCGGTGTCCGCGCTGCTTAGCCCAGTCCTGCCAGCCGTCCAGCGTGCGCCGCGGTTGTGCGGCGCCGCCGGGCATCACCACGGCGCCGACATAGGGCGCCTGGAACACCCGGAATGTGGTGTCGGAGAAGAACTCCGTGCATTCGACCAGCTCCAGGCCGAACCGCAGGTCGGGCTTGTCGGAACCGAACCGCCGCATGGCCTCGGCGTAGGTCATCCGCGGGATGGGTGTCGGGATCTGGTAGCCGATCAGTGCCCAGAGCGCGGTCAGGATCTCCTCCGAGATCGCAATGACATCCTCGACGTCGACGAAGCTGAGCTCCATATCGAGCTGGGTGAATTCGGGCTGACGGTCCGCGCGAAAATCCTCGTCGCGATAACAGCGCGCGATCTGGTAGTAGCGCTCCATCCCGGCCACCATCAACAGCTGCTTGAACAGTTGCGGGCTCTGCGGCAGCGCATAAAACGTGCCCGGCCGCAGCCGCGCCGGCACCAGGAAGTCGCGGGCCCCTTCCGGGGTCGACCTGGTGATCGTCGGCGTCTCGATCTCGACGAAGTCGTGACCCGCCAGCACCGCTCGAGCGGCGGCATTCACCTTGGAGCGCAACCGAATTGCCGCGCCAGGGCCATCTCGGCGCAGGTCGAGGTAACGGTACTTCAGCCGTAGTTCCTCACCGGCGGTCTCGTCGAGCTGGAACGGCAGTGGCGCGCACTCCCCCAGCACGGTCAGTGAGGTGGCATTGACCTCGATATCGCCGGTGGCGATCTCGGGATTGGCGTTGCCTTCCGGGCGGATCTCTACGACACCGGAGACCGCGACGCAGAACTCGGCACGTAACCGGTGTGCCTGGGCCAGTACCTGCCCTTCTTCGAGGGCGTCGCGGAACACCACCTGGGCCACGCCGGTCGCGTCGCGCAGGTCGATGAAGATGACGCCGCCGTGGTCGCGGCGACGCGCCACCCAGCCGGCCAATGTCACCTGCTGCCCGGCATCACCATCCCGTAGCGAACCTGCGGCGTGGCTGCGCAGCACAAATACTCCTTTTCCGCGCGGATTGAATGACTGCTCAGTCTAGAGGGCCGGTCTGGAACCAGTATTTTGGCTAGTCGTGACAACAAACGTAGCGCTCGTCGGCCCAGGCGCCATCGGCACGACGATCGCGGCACTGCTACACGCCGCCGGACACCAGGTGTTGCTCTGCGGCCACACTGCCCGGGGCGCTATAGAACTGCGGCCCGACGGCGGAGACCCGATCGTGGTGCCCGGTCCGGTGCATACGGATCCCGGCGACGCTGAAGCCGTCACTGGCCCGGTCGACGTATTGATTCTGGCTGTTAAGGCAACCCAGAATGACGCTGCGAGTGGCTGGCTGGCGCGCCTGTGCGACGAACACACCATCGTGGGCGTCCTGCAGAACGGCGTCGAGCAGGTCGAACAGGTCCAGCCCTACTGCCCGGGCTCGGCCGTCGTCCCAGGCAGCGTGTGGTTCTCAGCAGAGACCCAACCGGAGGGCTGGGTGCGATTACGGGGTGCAGCCGTCCTGAAGCTGCCTTCCGGGCCCGCGGCGGAGACCCTCGCCGAACTGCTGCGCGGCGCCGGCTGCCTGGTGGATTGCGACCCCGATTTCACCACCGCGACCTGGCGCAAATTGCTGGTGAACGCACTGGCTGGATTCATGGCGTTGTCCGGGCGGCGGTCCGGGATGTTCCGCCGTGACGACGTGGCCGCGCTCGCGCGTCGTTACGTCGTGGAATGCCTGGCGGTAGCGCGAGCCGAGGGCGCCCAACTGGGTGACGACGCGGTCGAGGAGATGGTGAACCTTTTCCGGTCGGCTCCCGAAGACATGACCACCTCGATCCTGACCGACCGGGAAACCCACCGGCGGATGGAGTGGGACCTGCGCAACGGCGTGATCATCCGCAAAGCCCGCGCGCACGGATTGGTCACCCCTATCAGCGACGTGCTGGTGCCGCTGCTGGCGGCGGCCAGTGACGGCCCCGGTTAGGGTCGCAAACATGTACCCCTGCGAACGCGTCGACCTGAGTTTCATCGAGAACGCGCCCTATCGCTTCCGCCACAGCATCGACCTCGCCATCACGCCCGAGCAGCTGTTCGAGGTGTTCTCCGACGCCGAGTCGTGGCCGCGCTTTGTGACGGTGATCGGCAGGGTCACCTGGACAAGTCCACAGCCGCACGGCGTCGGCACCACCCGCACCGCCGAGTTGCGTGGCGGCATCGTCGCCAACGAAGAGTTTCTGGCCTGGGAACCGTTCACCCACATGGCCTTTCGCTTCAACGAATGCTCAGCGCCTGGGTTCGCCGCATTGGCTGAGGACTATCGGGTCGAGGCCATCCCGAGCGGGTGCCGGCTGACCTGGACCATGGCGCAAAAGCCCGCCGGCGCGGCACGGATGGCAATGCCGTTGATCGCCCCGCTGCTGAACATGGCATTGCGCCGATTCCTGCGCAATCTCCGCACTTATACCGACACCCGGTTCGCCGCAGCACAGCAGCGATAGGCTGGGTTCGGCGCGGCCACACAGCCCGGTCAGAACGAGATTAGTGATGGTTGCGAGCGCGGCGGAGCCGGGCGAAGCAGGCCACCACCATCAATTCGGGGAGTGCGATGACCTTCAACGAAGGTATGCAGATAGACACCAGCACAGCGTCGTCGTCCGGTGGCGGTGGAATGGGCCGGATGGCCATCGGAGGTGGTATCGGCGGGCTCCTGGTTGTGGTCGTAGCCATGCTGCTCGGCGTCGATCCCGGCGGCGTCATCAGCCAGCAACCGATGGACAGCCGTGAAGACGTGGCTCCGGGGTTCAACCTGAACCAATGCAAGACCGGATCCGACGCCAACAAGTATGTGCAGTGCCGCGTTGTGGCCACCGGTAACTCGGTGGACGCCGTGTGGAAGCAGCGGATGTCCAACTACACCCGTCCCAAGCTGCGGCTGTTCAGCGGCCAGGTGAGCACCGGCTGCGGTCCGGCCAGCAGCGACGTCGGGCCGTTCTACTGCCCGGTGGACAAGACGGCCTACTTCGACACCGATTTCTTCCAAGTGCTGGTGGACCGATTCGGTTCCAGCGGTGGACCTTTCGCGCAAGAGTATGTGGTAGCCCACGAGTACGGGCACCATGTCCAGGACCTGCTGGGGGTGCTCGGCCGCAGCCAGCAGGGGGCGCAGGGCGCGATGGGCAACGGCGTACGCACCGAATTACAAGCCGACTGCTACGCGGGGATCTGGGCGCACTACGCGTCAACCGTCAAACAGGACAGCACCGGCGAACCCTACCTGCAACCGTTGAGCGACCAGGACATCCAGGACGCGTTGTCGGCGGCGAAGTCGGTGGGCGACGACCGCATCCAGGAGCAGGTGAACGGACGCGTCAACCCCGAGTCGTGGACCCACGGCTCTTCTGAGCAGCGGCAGAAGTGGTTCACCACCGGGTATCAGACCGGTGAGCCGAATAAGTGCGACACCTTCAAAACCAACGATCTAGGCTAGGGCGGGGTCAAATCCCACCCGTGCGCGAAGACTCGCCTAACTCAATTGCGAAACGCGGTGTCTAACCGGTTACCAGGGCCGTGTCGAGCAGGTCACGCCGGTGGTGGCGTTCTGTTGGATCACAACCTGGCCGTCGACCGCGATCTCGCAGCGCAGTTCGGGCGTGACACCTGAGCTGCAGTCTGGGAACCGGCAGCTGCCGCTGGCGTTGACGAACGCCCACTGGTTCGGATTCGCCAGCGTGGTGGTGTACACCAGCGGCTCCCCAGCGCTGAACGACGTCTGCACGGTGTTCAGGTACTGCGCCGAATTTGCGTCAAAAGCCGCCTGGCTGGCCGGGTCGCTGTTGATGAAGCGCACGTTTCCGGTGAGGTTGCCGGTACTGGTGATGGTGTAGGTCACCTGGTGGCCGGCAGGATCTGCCTGCGCGGGCACGGGGGCAAAGATTCCGAACAGTCCTGCAACCGTCATCGCGACCGCGCTTGCCAATACTCGCACGTTGGTCATGTCGGAAACGCTACCGGATTCGTTACGCGCGGCTTCTCCGGCGCATCGCTGCCGAGACGAGCCTGCGGTCGTTCTGCACACGTTCACCCACTTCGGGTATGAAGCTCCCATGAGCGACGATTCGGCACAGTCCGATGATCGAGCGCCGACGGGCGTCAGTCGCCGCACGCTGTTGACCACGGGCACTGCGGCCGGCCTGCTCGGCGCGGGCGTCGGAGTGGGCGGGGCCGCGCTGCTGTGGTCTCATCCCCGCGGTCCGGATGTCTGGTACCGGCCCGACCGCACCGGCGCGCCACCGGTAAGCGGGCTGCATCTGCAGTTCGGTCGCAACGCCAGTACCGAACTGGTGGTGTCCTGGCACACCACCGACGCCATCCGCAATCCGCGGGTCATGCTGGGTACGCCGACGTCCGGCTTCGGCAGCACCGTGGCGGCCGAGACGCGGACGTACCGGGACGCGAAGTCCAACACCGAGGTTCGCGTCAACCACGCCCGGCTGACGGGACTCGCCCCCGACACCGACTACGTGTACGCCGCGGTGCACGACGGCACGACACCGGAGCTGGGAACGATACGAACCGCCCCAGCTGGGCGAAAACCGATTCGCTTCACCAGTTTCGGCGACCAGTCGACACCAAGGCTGGACAAGCTGACCGACGGCCAGTACCTGAACGACAACATCGGTTCGCCGGCGGCCGGCGATACCACGATCGCGATTGAGCGGATGGCCCCGCTGTTCAACCTGGTCAACGGTGACCTCTGCTATGCCAACCTCGCGAGCGATCGAATTCGCACCTGGTCGGATTGGTTCGCCAACAACAGTCGCTCGGCGCGCTACCGGCCCTGGATGCCGGCCGCGGGCAATCACGAGAACGAAAAAGGCAATGGACCAATCGGTTACGGCGCCTTTCAGACGTATTTTGCGGTGCCCGACTCGGGTTCGAACCGGGAGTTCCACGGGCTGTGGTACTCGTTTACCGCCGGATCCGTGCGGGTGATCAGCCTGCAAAACGACGACATTGCATTCCAGGATGCCGGTAACTCCTATGTGCACGGCTACTCCGGCGGAGAGCAAAGGCGTTGGCTGGAAAGCGAACTCGCTGCCGCCCGACGTGACCGAGACATTGATTGGGTGGTCGTCTGCATGCATCAGACGGCGATCTCCACCGCGGAGGCCAATGGTGCCGATCTCGGCATTCGGCAAGAATGGCTCCCCCTATTTGACCAGTACCACGTCGACCTGGTGTTGTGTGGTCACGAACACCACTACGAACGCTCCCATCCGCTGCGCGGAACGCTAGGCACCGATACCCGAACGCCCATCCCCGTCGACAGCCGCACCGACCTCATTGACACAACCCGGGGAACGGTGCACCTAGTCATCGGTGGGGGCGGCACCTCGAAGCCAACCAATGGGAAGTTTTATGCCGACCTCAGGTGCCGCGTGATCACCGGGGTAGGTGAATTTGACACCGAAAATGGTCACAAGAAGCCGATCTACGTGATGGAGGATGCGCCTTGGTCGGCGTTTCGCGATCGCGACAATCCTTACGGCTTTGCGTCTTTCGACGTCGACCCGGGCCAGCCAGGCGGCAACACATCGATCAAGGTGACGCACTACGCGGTGACCGGGCCGTATGGAGCGGTCACGCCGATCGATCAGTTCACTCTGACCAGGCCGCGAGGGGGCTGACTCAAAACAGGGTCGGTTGCCGGAGTTCTGGCACGGTCGTGACTTCGGTCGCCACCGTAAACGATCGGTGATCACCCGCCAGCCGGTACTTCTTGATCAGCGGCTGGGCACGTGCGCGCAGCATCTCGCGGTAGCTCGGCGGCAGGTAGGCGCCGTGCCGGTACAGCTCCCGATACGGGCCGGCCAGTTCGGGATGTGTGCGGGCCAGCCAGGACATGAACCAGCCGCGCGTCGAGCCGCGCAGGTGCAGCCCGAACACGGTGACGCTGGTTGCGCCGGCGGCGGCGATCTGGCCCAACAGCCGGTCGAGGTGCTCGACCGAATCGGTGAGGTGCGGCAGTACCGGCGCCACCATCACGTGGCAGGCCTGGCCGGCGTCGCGGATGGCCGCGATGAGTTCCAGGCGAGCCTGGGGTGACGGCGTGCCCGGCTCGACATCCCGGTGCAGCTCCGGGTCGCCGACCGCTAACGACACCGCCACCGACAGCGGAACCTGTTGGGCCGCTTCGGCGATCAGCGGCAGATCCCTGCGTAGCAGGGTTCCTTTGGTCAAGATCGACATCGGCGTGCCGGACCCGGCGAGTGCCCCGATGATGCCAGGCATCAGGGCGTAGCGACCCTCCGCGCGCTGGTACGGGTCGGTGTTGGTACCCAGCGCGACGGTCTCGCGAGGCCACGACGGGCGGCGCAGTTCGCGGCGCAGGACCTCGACGACGTTGGTCTTCACCACCACCTGCGTGTCGAAGTCGGCGCCGGAGTCGAAGTCCAGATATTCGTGAGTGGGGCGGGCGAAACAGTACCGGCAGCCATGCGAGCAGCCCCGGTACCCGTTGACCGTGTACCGGAACGGTAGGGCAGCCGCGTTGGGCACCTTATTCAGCGCCGATTTGCACAAAACCTCGTGGAACGTCATGCCCTCGAATTGCGGGACCCGCACGCTTCGCACCAGACCGATGCGCTGCAGGCCCGGCAGCGCACCGTCATCGACCGCGGTCCCATTGACGGCTACCGTTTGACCTGCCCAACGCATACCTTCATTCGAACAATAGTTCGATAACTAGTCAAGTAGGTTCGGCACTCACCACAGCAGTCGGTGCAAAGAGGTAACCACATCTGCCGCGGTGGGCATGCCGACCAGGTCTCCTCCGGAGAAATACAGTCCGGCGCCGGGTGTCAGGGATGAATAGCCGTCGTTGACAATCGGCTGCAGTACCGAGTTGAGGTTGTTGACGACGGGTTGTGGGACGCCCATCTGCTCCAGCGGCATCAGCATTGGCAGGGTCGGCGACGGAAGCATGTACGTGGTGACCGTGCCGCCCAACGAGTTCGTCACGCTGGACAACTCCACCACGTCCGACATCGAGGCCAACGACGCCGTGTTGTGCTGATAGGCCGTCCCGAACGCCGAGTTCACCCATGCGGCGAGATTCCATGGCCGGTCTGGCGGATGACCAAAGAAGTCGTATTGGCCGTACACCACACTGACGTCGTACTGGCTGACCGCCAGCGGCTGCACCGTGTAGTTGATCAGCGGCACTGTCGTCCCGGCCGGCAAATACGTGGCCGCCAAGCCGAGCTCAGGGCTGGAGAACAAGGCGAATTG
This sequence comes from Mycobacterium sp., assembly GCA_032162485.1. Classification (GTDB taxonomy): domain Bacteria; phylum Actinomycetota; class Actinomycetes; order Mycobacteriales; family Mycobacteriaceae; genus Mycobacterium. The sequence goes on along the minus strand of JAVROZ010000394.1, from coordinate 1,267 downwards.
CAGGGCATTGGCCGGTGGCGCGTTCGGGTTGGTTGCCAGGTACGCCAATTCGCGGTTGGCCACGATGGTCCCCTGCGACAGCGCGGCAATGTGCACCGGCGAACCGTTAGGGTCGGCGACCGCGGTCATGATCTGGTCGTGCAGAAGCTGCCGGCCAAGTGCGACGGCGTCGTTGGTACCCGGAGCGAACAAGCCGCTGGGAAGGCCATTACTGGCCGGGTAGTTGACGACCTGGGCCAGAGTGTCGGAGAACCAGCTCTGTCCGATGGCAAGGTTCTGCAGGCCGTACGCCTGCAGAATCGACACCGAGGTCGGCCCAGGGACGCCCTGAAGAGCGGCGTATCCCAGAAAGGGCAGTTCAGTGATGAACCTCGGATAGTGAAGCGGTCCAGCACCAGGGATCGTGATCCTGGCGCCTGCCGCAGCGGGTGGAGCCGAAATACTGCCGGCCGGCCCGCGCCACAACAGCATCCGGACCGGCGCGGTGACCGCGTTCTCCAGAGTTTCTGCAGCGTTTGCGATTTCGGCGGTCAGGTAAGCGTTCGCGTTCGCGGCCAACTCGATCACGGCCCGCTCACCGAACCGCGCCACCTGCGCGCCCGCTGCCTGATATTCCAAGCCGTATGCGCCAAATAGCGCCGCAATGCGCGTCGAGACTTCGTCGGCGGCGGCTGTCAGCAGCGATGTGGTGGCGGTTGCCGCGGTCGCGTTCGCCGCGCTGACCGCCGACTCGATCGCGGCCAAATCCCCAGCCGCAGAACTCAAGACGCCAGGCGCTGCCACTACGTACGACACCGCCGGCCTCCTTGACGATCGACAAAGGGGCGAGCCGCGCTGCGTGATCCCCCGGACGCAACAGTAGCTGTGAGATTACTTTCTCGGGGGCGTTCGGCCAGTGCTGATCCGCATCCTGGCCGCGTTGACCCAGCTAGGGTTCGTCGTCATCGCCAGTTGCCAGCAGCTTCTCTGGATGATGGAACCTGTTGATTCGTGGTTGACCTTGATCGAGGTGAGCGGGTGCTATCCATTCGGGGTCGACGTGGCTGTTAGTGCGAGTGGTCCAGCCTTCCTCGGCGAGCGGATGATGTTGTCCGCACACGAAAGTGAGACCGTCGACGTTGGTCACCCGCGCCAGGCTTGTTGCCTCGAGACGAGGAGGCTATCTCTGGGACACCTCGCGGATCAAATGCACCAGTTATGAGCGAAGCACTTGGGCAGCAACATTCATTTGTACGAAAACTATTCTGCTTCAAGGAAAGCCGCGATA
>JAVROZ010000393.1:0-5304 GCA_032162485.1 Mycobacterium sp. | reverse complement strand
CCGCCCGCCGACAGGATGGACCCATGACGAACGACGACAGCCGCTTCCTACGGTGAGCACGCTGCCGCCTAACCACCCGGGCGATCCCTCGCTTGGCACTACTGGATCTGAGCCACCGACGGCGTATCAGCCGCCCCCCGCGTATGGCCCGCCACCCGCGTACGCCCAGCCGCCCGGTTACGGACCACCGCCTGGCTACGGTCCACCTCCCGGCTACGCTCCGCCTCCCCGCTACGGCCCACCGCCGGGCTACGGCCCACCGCCTGGCTACAGCCCACCTCCCGGCTACGGCGCGCCACCGGGTTATGGCCCGCCACCGGGTTACGGCCCGCCGCCCGGCTACGGCGCCCAACCCGGCTATCCTCCGCCTGGCTACGGCACTGCGCCGGGCGTCCCATTCGGTCCGCCACTCGTCCCGGGAGCGGTCAAACCCGGCATCATCCCGCTGCGGCCGCTGACCCTCAGCGACATATTCAACGGTGCGGTGGGCTACATCCGCGCCAACCCGAAGCCGACATTGGGCTTGACCGCCATCGTTGTGATCGTCATGCAGGTCATCTCTTTGCTCGCCACCATCGGACCCCTGACCGCCGCGAGCCGCTTCGAGTCCAAACCATCCGAGGCGAGTTTGGGCGCCTTGGGCGCGTGGACGGCATCGCTGGGCGGCGGCGCCCTGGTCAGCTGGCTCGGCAGCATGCTGCTCAGCGGGATGCTGACGGTCATTATCGGGCGGGCGGTGTTCGGCTCGCCGATCACCATCCGCGAAACATGGGCCAAGGTCCGCGGCCGTCTGCTCGCGCTGCTCGGTCTGGCGCTGCTGGAGGGTATTGGCGTAGCGGTCGTCATCGGGCTGGTGGTGGTGATCCTGGTCGGTGTCGGCACAGCTGCCAACGCCGCGGTGGCGGTACTCCTGGGATTTCCGCTGCTGTTTCTTGTCTTCGTCTTGCTGGTCTACGCATACACCGTGTTGCTGTTCGCGCCGGTGCTGATCGTGCTGGAGAGACTGCCGGTCTTCGATGCCATCACCCGGTCGTTCGCCCTGGTCCGCAACGGCTTCTGGCGGGTCCTGGGCATCCGCCTGCTGGGGGCCTTGGTCGTGAGCATCGTCGGCGGCGCGATCTCGGCACCGTTCACCATCGTCGGCGAGATCCTGTTGATGGGATCGTCGAGTACGAATGGATTGCTGATCGGCACCACGCTGTCGTCCATCGGTGGCGCCATCAGCCAGATCGTCACCGCACCGTTCGTCGCCGGCGTCGTGGTGCTGTTGTACACCGACCGTCGTATCCGAGCCGAGGCGTTCGACCTGGTGCTGCAGACCGGTGCGGCCGGCGGGCCCGCCGCGGTGGAATCCACCGACAACTTATGGCTCACCCGGTCCTTCTAACGGAATGGTGAGCTGACAGTGCCCTCGATCGACATCGACCGCGACGCCGCGCACGAAGCGGCACAGCGCGAGCTCAACAAGCCGATCTATCCCAAGCATTCCTTGACCGAAATGATCGTGGACAAGATCAACGAGTTCTTGATGCGGCTGCTGCAGAAGACCTCGCAGGTGTCCGGCGGGTGGTTCACCGTCACCGTGCTCATCATCGTGGTGGTGATCGCGATAATCGTCGCGGTCAACATTGCCCGCCGAACCATGCGCACCAACCGTGGCGGAGACTACGAACTGTTCGACGCCGGCCAGCTCACCGCGGCCCAGCACCGAGCCACAGCGGAAGGCTTTGCCGCCGAGGGTAACTGGGCTGCGGCGATCCGACACCGGCTACGCGCGGTCGCGCGCGAATTGGAGGAGACCGGCGTGCTCACCCAGGTTCCTGGCCGCACCGCCAACGAACTGGCCACCGACGCCGGGGCGGCACTTGCGCACCTGGCGGGGGAAATGAACCAGGCGGCAACGACATTCAACGATGTCACCTACGGCGAGCGTCCGGGCACCCAAGCCGCTTACCAGATGATCGTCGACCTCGACGACCATCTGCGGTCGCGTTCGTCGACTTCATCGACCGTGGGACACCCTGCGGCACAGAACTCCTGGGCACAAGTCCGGTGACTTCCACACTTTCGCCAACCGGCCCCCTGCGGCAGCGGCGCCCGTGGCGCGGAGTTCTACTCACCCTGGCGGCACTCGCCGTCGTCGCCTCGATAACCACGTACCTGACGGCCCCGCGGCCGGGCGGCACCATGGACCCCGAAGCCACCAGTCCGTTGGGTGCCCATGCACTGGTGACGTTACTGCGCGAGGGCGGTGTCGAGGTGGTCGTCGCGAGCAGCATCACTGACGTCGAACGCGCGGCGCGCCCCGGCACGCTGGTGTTGTTGGCGCAGACTCAGTACCTGACCGACAACAACCTGCTGCGCCGATTGGCGGAAGCTCCCGGCGACCTCTTGCTGGTAGATCCCACATCACGCGCACGTACGGCACTGACACCGAAGTTGCGCGTCGGAGCCGCAAGTAAGTTCAACTCTGAGCCGAATTGTCCACTGCGAGAAGCTATTCGGGCCGGATCGGTGAATCTGGAATCGAGCGACGCTTACCGCGCCAAGGGCGATCTGGACCTGATCAGTTGCTACGGCGGGGCTCTGGTCAGCTACCGTGATGGCGGCCGAACCGTCACGGTGGTCGGCACCAGCCACTTCATGACCAACGACGGACTGTTGGAAGAGGGCAACGCCGCGTTGGCGATGAACCTGGCGGGCGCTCGACCCCGAGTCATCTGGTACGCACCCCAGCACGTTGAGGGACACACCACCGCACCGGGATCCATTCTCGACCTGATCCCGGAGAACGTGACATGGATCGTCTGGCAGCTGTGGCTGGCCGTGATCCTGGTGGCCCTCTGGAAAGGCCGGCGGGTCGGCCCGCTGGTCGCCGAAGAACTACCCGTGGTGGTCCGCGCATCGGAGACGGTCGAAGGCCGTGGTCGCCTCTACCGATCGCGGCGGGCCCGCGATCGCGCCGCGGAGGCATTGCGCACGGCGACGCTGCAGCGGCTGGTGCCCCGGCTGGGCCTGGGTCCCAACGCCGCGCCGCCCGCGGTGGTGACGACAGTGTCCGGGCGCAGCGGGGCCGACCCGGATTTTGTTCAGTACCACCTGTTCGGACCCCCACCGGCCAACGACACCGACCTCCTGAACCTCGCCCGTGCGCTCGACGACATCGAAAGGCAGGTCACTCACTCGTGACACAGTCCCCTCCCACCGAACAGTCCCCGGTCGCAGACTCCGCCCGTGAAGCGTTGCTGGGGTTGCGCACCGAGATCGCCAAGGCCGTCGTCGGACAGGAGGGGGTGATCAGTGGCCTGGTGATCGCACTGCTGTGCCGCGGCCATGTGCTCCTGGAAGGTGTTCCCGGCGTGGCGAAGACGCTGATGATCCGCGCGCTGGCCGCTGCCTTGCAGCTCGAGTTCAAACGGGTGCAGTTCACCCCGGACCTGATGCCCGGCGACGTCACCGGCTCGCTGGTCTACGACACCCACACCGCGGAGTTCGCCTTCCGGCCGGGCCCGGTCTTCACCAATCTTCTGCTGGCCGACGAGATCAACCGGACCCCGCCTAAGACACAAGCCGCGCTGCTCGAGGCGATGGAGGAGCGTCAGGTCACCATCGACGGTGAACCCCGACCGCTGCCCGACCCGTTCATCGTCGCCGCGACCCAGAACCCGATCGAGTACGAGGGCACCTATCAGCTACCCGAAGCCCAACTCGACCGTTTCCTGCTCAAACTGAACGTGACACTGCCGCCACGGGATGCCGAGATCGCCATCCTCGGCCGGCACGCGCACGGTTTCGATCCGCGCGACCTGTCCGCGATTAACCCGGTGGCCGGGCCCTCCGAGCTGGCGGCCGCGCGTGCGGCGGTGCGTCAGGTGCTGATCGGCGACGAGGTGCTCGGTTACATCGTCGACATCGTCGGCGCGACCCGCTCCTCCCCCGCGCTGCAGCTGGGGGTATCGCCGCGTGGCGCAACGGCGCTGCTGGGCACCGCGCGGTCCTGGGCCTGGTTGTCGGGACGAAACTATGTGACTCCCGATGACGTCAAGGCGATGGCCCGCCCGACGCTGCGGCACCGGATCATGCTGCGCCCGGAGGCCGAGCTGGAGGGCGCCACACCCGATGGCGTCCTGGACGGAATACTGGCCTCGGTCCCGGTGCCCCGCTAGTGATCTGCGGCGGCGACGATGCCGAGCGTTGCGAGGAGGAGGAGGGGGAGCGGCGCCAATGATCCTGACCGGACGCACCGGACTGCTGGCGCTGATCTGCGTTCTGCCGATCGCGGTAGCCCCCTGGCCGGCAACGGCGTTCGGGATATTCCTGCTGGTGCTGGCGAGCTTGGTGGCCATCGATGCCGGACTGGCAGCCAGTACCCGCCGCCTTCGCTTCAGCCGTTCCTCGGACAGTTCGGCCAGACTCGGCCAGCCGGTGGCGGCGGGACTGGTGATCCACAACGACGGACGGCGCCGCTTCCACGGCCAAGTCCGCGACGCATGGCCGCCGAGTGCGCGCGCTGAGCCGCGCACCCACCGGCTGGTCATCGCCGCCGGCCAGCGCCAGCATGTAGACACCGAGCTGCGGCCGGTTCGGCGCGGCGATCAGCGCGCGGCGGTGATCACGGCGCGGTCGATCGGCCCGTTGGGGATGGCCGGGCGCCAAAGTTCGCAGTCCGTACCGGGCCAGGTCCGGGTGCTGCCACCATTCCTGTCTCGCAAGCATTTGCCGTCGCGGTTGGCCAAGCTACGCGAGATCGACGGGCTGCTGCCCACCCTGATCCGCGGACAGGGCACCGAGTTTGACTCCCTGCGCGAGTACGTCGCCGGCGACGACGTTCGCTCGATCGACTGGCGGGCAAGCGCGCGGCGCACCGATGTAATGGTCCGCACCTGGCGGCCCGAACGCGACCGACGCGTGGTGATCGTGCTCGACACCGGGCGCACGGCAGCGGGGCGGGTAGGTGTCGACCCGACGGCGGCTGATCCCGCCGGCTGGCCCCGGCTGGATTGGGCAATGGACGCGGCCCTGCTGTTGGCGGCGCTGGCTTCGCGCGCGGGTGACCATGTCGACTTTCTCGCCCACGATCGGGTGAGCCGCGCCGCGGTGTTCGGCGCATCGCGCACCGAACTGCTCGCACAACTCGTGAACGCGATGGCCCCGCTACAGCCTGCACTCATCGAATCCGATTGGCGGGCAATGATCGCCACCATTCTGCGGCGGACTCGTCGGCGGTCGCTGGTGGTGCTACTGACCGACCTGAACGCGACGGCTCTCGACGAGGGTTTGCTGCCGACGCTGCCGCAGTTGTCG
>JAVROZ010000392.1:0-7422 GCA_032162485.1 Mycobacterium sp. | reverse complement strand
CCGTTCCAGATCAGCATGCAAGGCGTCAGCCAGCAGATGACGAACAAGTACCAAGAAGATCAGATCGCCGACATGCGCAAACAATCCGACGAAATGCAGACGACCATCAACAGCATGGTCCAGATGCAGGACATCACCGCCCAGATGTCCAACGACATGCACGTGATGGTCACCAAGATGCACGCCATGACGATGGACATCGCCGAATTGCGGGACCACATGGCGGATTTCGACGACTTCTTCCGGCCCATCCGCTCCTACTTCTACTGGGAGAAGCACTGCTACGACATTCCGGTGTGCTGGTCATTGCGGTCCATCTTCGACGCCCTCGACGGCATCGACACGATGACCGATGACATTCAGAGCCTGCTGCCCGTCCTGGATCACCTCGACTCCTTGATGCCGCGGCTGAATGCGCTGATGCCCGAGATGATTCAGAACATGAAGAACATGAAAACCATGATGCTGACCATGTATTCGACCCAGAAGGGCATGCTGGAACAGCAAGAGCGGGCACAGCGCGACTCCTCGGCCATGGGCAAGGCGTTCGACGCATCCAAGAACGACGACTCGTTCTACCTGCCCCCGGAGACGTTCAACAACCCTGAATTCAAGAAGGGTATGAAGAACTTCATCTCCCCTGACGGCCACGCCGTGCGCTTCATCATCAGCCATGACGGGGATCCGATGTCGGCAGAAGGCATTTCGCATATCGAGTCGATCAAGAAAGCCGCCTACGAATCACTCAAGGGCACTCCCATGGAGGGCTCGAAGATTCTCCTCGGCGGAACGGCGGCCACCTTCAAGGACATGCAGGAGGGCAGCAACTACGACCTGCTGATCGCCGGAATCGCCTCCATGTGCTTGATTTTCATCATCATGCTGATCATCACGCGCAGCGTCGTGGGGTCGGCGGTCATCGTGGGCACCGTATTGCTTTCGCTGGGTGCGTCGTTCGGGCTTTCGGTGCTCATCTGGCAGCACCTCATCGGCATCGAACTGCACTGGATGGTGCTGGCGATGTCGGTCATCATCCTGCTTGCCGTCGGCGCCGACTACAACCTGCTGTTGGTGGCCCGATTCAAGGAAGAGATCCACGCCGGCCTGAACACCGGGATCATCCGCGCGATGGGCGGCACGGGGTCGGTCGTCACTTCGGCGGGCCTGGTGTTCGCGTTCACGATGATGACGATGGCGGTCAGCGAATTGACCGTGATCGGCCAGGTCGGCACCACCATCGGACTGGGCCTGCTGTTCGACACCCTGATCGTCAGATCCCTGATGACGCCGTCGATTGCCGCGCTGCTGGGCAAGTGGTTCTGGTGGCCGCAGCGGGTCCGGCAACGGCCGGTCGCCTCGCCTTGGCCTTCGCAAACCGGACAGCCGACAGATCAGCCCGCCGGCAGGGCTGAGTCGTTGACAAAGGTGACAACCGCGTGATCAGACCGGGAAACCGCTGCGTTAACCCGTCCGCTCCGGTTAGACATCCGTCTAATCGGGTAACATGTACCTGAGCGTTGAGCATCAGCGCTATGTCGTGGCAGCGGCCTTCTTACTGCCTTCCAGGCCATTTTTCTCCTTGACTGTGCCGCTGCGCTGCCTCCTCTCCCTTGATTTGTTGGTCAGGGAATTGCGCAAGGAGACTTGATTGATTGTGGCAAGTAGCAAAAATCGCTACCTGGATATGGCTGAGCATGCGCGCACCCTCGCGGAGCGTTTCAGCGATGACGCAAGTGCGTTCGTGCATGAAGTGGTCACCGGCGCCGTGGACCATGTGCCCAGCGCCCAACATGCGGGGATCACGGTGCTGCGGGGTGGGGGCCAGTTGCAAACGGCCGCCGCGAGCGGAACACATCCTGCGGTGCTCGACGCACTACAGAAACGCTATGACCAGGGACCGTGCTTGGACGCAGCACGCAAACGTAGTCCCATTGCGGTTGACGATCTCTCGAATGACACACGATGGCCGCTCTTCCGTCGGGATGCCCTGGCCCAGACACCGGTGCGGTCGTCGCTTTCGATGCCGCTGCTACCGGATAAACACACCACCGCAGCGCTGAATATTTTCGCAGACCACCCCCACGCATTCAGCGCAGAAGCGGCCGAGATCGCATCGATCTACGCTATTCATGCGGCACTTGCCTGGAGCACGGTGCGCGCAAAGAACCAGCTCCACCGCGCAGTGACGTCCCGTGACCTGATCGGTCAGGCCAAGGGCATCCTGATGGAGTGCTATGGAGTCAGCGACGGACAGGCGTTCGCCTTGCTCAAACGGCTGTCGCAGAACTCCAAGATCTCGGTCGCCGAGGTGGCTCGCCGGCTGGCTGTCAGACAACCGGAAGAGTTTTTGTCGGCTATGGCTCCAACCCCGGTAGTTAGCGAGAAAAGGCGCCAAGAGATCCGCGACGCTACGCGTTGTTGAGTGGTCAGCTCACAACGTCGAACACCGCTGCGGCCGACGTGACGGCCTTGTCGGCATTTCCCTCGTCGTGCAACAACATTCGCACCCCGACACGTCCGACTCCCCCGGCGTGGGCGGTCCCCTCCACCCGGAACGGGCCCACCTTGCCCCGTGACATGAACATCACGTGCCAGCTGACCACCTGGACGTTCCTGGTCCCGGCGAGATCGGCGGCGAGGTCGATCGCCGCCGTCTCGAGGACCACGTGTTGTGGACCGATGTGCAATGCGGCATCCGGCGAAGCGAATTCAGCGCTCACGGCGGGCAGCGCCCAGCGGCCATCGGCGCGCTTGGCGGCGCCGAACGCCGCCCACAGCGGCGGCAGCTCGGGTGAGTCCTCGATCACCAACTCGGTGCCCGAAACATCCATCTTGCCTAGGCCTTCGGGCGGGATGCCGATGATCGCACCCTGTCCCTCATTGAACGCAATCACCCGATCCGGGTTGTCGGCGTCCACGATTTTGCACCGGCCATATCCCATGGTGCGTCCCTGGTGTACGACACCGGAGTCGACGATCTCGACCCTGGTGACGTCGTAACCGGGATCGATGATCTGCACCGACGCGATGACGGGATTGGGCACCGCCACCATGTCGGTCTGACAACCTTCGGGCGACGAGATGGCAAGCGGCGCAACCATGATGCCGCCCGCGTCGTTGCGCATGTCGCGGCGGATGGTGACGGTGTTGTCGACCTCGCCGATATCCATCGACGAGTGCTTGCGGCCGATATAGCGGTAACTGAGCAGGCCGGTCCAGCGCCGGTACAATTCGTCTCGATACGCCTCGGAGTCGTGCATCAACTCTCGGATATCCCGCAGTTCGTCGCTCATTCTCGGCCACCCTTCTCCGGCGTCGAGCTAGTGCACTGCTGAGCGACTGTACAGACTCCACACCGGCAGGGCGCACGGGGTGCATGTGGGCCACGAAGTACCGTGGCGACATGAGAGTCCTGCTCGTCGAGGACGAGCCGCGGCTGTCAGCGACTCTGGGTAGGGGGCTGACCGCCGAAGGCTTTGTCGTCGTAGCTGTCGGTAACGGCGTCGATGGCCTGCACGAGGCGATCGAGAACACCTTCGACGTGGTAATTCTCGACATCATGCTTCCCGGCCACAGCGGATACGAGGTACTGCGTCGAATGCGTGCGCAGGACGTGTGGACCCCGGTGCTGATGTTGACCGCCAAGGACGGCGAGTACGACCAGACCGATGCGTTCGATCTCGGCGCCGATGACTATCTGACGAAGCCGTTTTCATTTCGGGTGCTGGTGGCGCGCCTGCGCGCTCTGGTACGTCGCGGCGCACCCGAGCGCCCGGTGGTGCTGACCGCGGGGTCGCTGTCATTGGATCCCGCTCGACACACCGTCCACCGTGGTTCGACCCCAGTCACTTTGACCCCCCGTGAGTACGGGGTGCTGGAGTTTCTGATGCGGAACAAGGAGGCGGTGGTGACTAAGGCCGAGATATTGCGCAACGTCTGGGATGCGCACTACGAGGGTCCAGACAATGTTGTCGAGGTCTATGTGGGATATCTGCGTCGCAAGATCGATGTTCCGTTCAATACCAACACCATTGAGACGGTCCGTGGTGTCGGTTACCGGTTGGTGTGCTGAGGCTTGTCTTGCGGCAGAGCCACGGTCATCGTGGTTCCGCCGCCAGGTCGGTCGTCGACGCAGACGCCGCCACCGTGAGCGGCGACGACCTCCGCGACGATCGCCAGGCCCAGGCCGGCGCCTCCACCGCTTCGGGAGCGGTCCGAATCTAGGCGAACGAAGCGTTCGAATACCCGGTCCCGTTCCGCCGGGGGGATGCCGGGACCGTCGTCGCTGACCGTAAATATGGCTGTTCCGTTTTGGCTGCTGACTTCGATGGTGATCCGCGAGTTCGCGTGGCGGACAGCATTGTCCACGAGGTTGCGGACCACCCGGGACACCGCTGCGGAGTCACCGGTCAGACGTGCCGGGCAGATGTCGGTGTCGATCCTGAACCCTGCTTCGCGCCGGGCACGAGCGGCTTCGATGTCGGCAAGATCATCGAGGGCTATCTCTTCTTTGCGCAGCACCAGACTCTGCTCGTCGGCACGGGCCAGCAGCAGTAGATCTTCGATCAGTGTCTGCATGCGCTGCGCCTCGGGCAGCAGAGTGTTGATCGCGAAGTCCGCATCGAGCAACTCGGGGTGAGCTTCGGCGAGTTCCAGACCGGAGATGATGGTGGTCAGCGGGCTGCGTAGTTCATGCGAGGCGTCGCCGACGAAACGCTTTTGCGCGCGATGGCCGGCTTCGATGCGAGCCAGCATTTCGTTCATGGTGACCGCCAGGGCGGCCAGCTCATCGCGACTGTTGGGTACGGGTACCCGTTCGGCTAAATCTGACGTGGAGATTTCGGCCACCATGTTGCGAATCGCGTCCACTGACTGCAGTGAGCGGCGAACGAGCCCGTAGGTCGCAGCCGCTGAAACCGCGACGATGATTGGGCCGCCGAAAGCCAACAGCAGCGCGACGGTGCGCGCCGTCGCCTCGACGGCCTCGCTGCCCCCTCCAACGATCACCGTGTAATCACCGGATGGAGTCCTCACCCGTTGCCCGCTGACGCGCATGTCGTCGTTGGCCACCGCATCGTCGGACAAGCCGCGGCGCAAATGGAGGTCAAACTGGGTGGTGGGGACCAGCGGTATCGGGGGCGCGGCTCCCGAACGCTCCACCACCCTGCCGTCGCGGTCGATCAGCTGGATTGCGACCACTTGCTGGTCGGTGGCCAACAGTGCTCCATCAAGATGGCTGATCGAATCTGACTGCAGGGCAACGGCGATGTGGCGAACGCGGGCGGCGGTGGCGTCATCGACGCCCGCCAACAACGTCCGGTACAGGACCACGTCCAAACTGGTGCCCGCCAAAGCAAATGCAACGAATACGACAACCGCCGATACTGCGGCTGAGCGAGCCGCGATGCCCAAGTTTGGGCGCCACGCCGCACGCGTCAGCTTGTTTCGCCGAAACGGCCCCATGGCAGACATTCTCACAGTCTGATTCTGCAGGGCTGAGGATTGGCTGAGAACGCCCAACCCGCTAGTGCGTGTCGCTGTGTGCTTGATCCGGACCGGCGCCGATCGTGATGCGATCCTCAGCGGCTTCTCAGCGCCCCCCTCATACGCTGGCGCTCCTATGATTACGAAAGCTCAACTCGCTGTCCGAGCCCACAGCTCCTGTGGTCTCGAAATCGTTGACGCGCAACGACTTCGCGTCGTGAGTTTGGAGAAGTTATGAACTATCAGACCGATTTGATCTCCCAACCCGGGTCTGTTGGACCGGTTGCCGATAACATCACCGAACAACTGCCCCAGGGCGCAGGCGGCGCCTTGGCCAGGCCACTGTTGCGCGGTTGGATCCACTTCTACTGCGCCATCGCAGCGCTTCTTGCCGGTACCACCCTGGTGGTGACTTCATGGGCGCATGTTTCGAAGCTGGCCGGGCACGCGACGCTGACGTACGCACTGGCGATCGTTGCGATGTTCGCTGTCAGCGCCACCTACCACCGCGTCTACTGGCAGTCGACGAACGCGCGGGCCCGAATGCGGCGACTCGACCACGCGATGATCTTCGTGTTCATTGCCGGCACGTACACACCGTTCGCCCGACTCGCCATGCCCCGCGCAACCGGGCACGTGGTGCTGGCGATCGTGTGGGGCGGTGCGCTGGTTGGAATCGCACTCGCCCTGTTCTGGCCGTCGGCTCCGCGCTGGGTTGGGGTGATGCTGTATCTGGTCCTGGGCTGGGTGGCCGTGTGGTACACCGGGCTGATTGTCCAAAACGCCGGAGTGGCCGCGATGGTCTTGCTGGCCGTCGGCGGTGTGCTGTACAGCATCGGTGCGGTGTTCTACGCACTTCGCTGGCCCGACCCGTGGCCTACGACGTTCGGTTATCACGAGTTCTTCCACGCGTGCACCGCACTTGCCGCGGTCTGCCAATACATCGCTGTGTGGTGCGCGATCTTCTAGATCAGCCGGCGCTCTACGAGCCGAATTGCTCAATGCTCAGTACGTATCCCCGACCGGGGGAAAGGAATTTGGATCATGCAGGGTGCATACGGCGCGTTCATAGGCGTTTTCCTGATCGGCCTACGCGAAGGCTTAGAGGTGACGCTCATTCTGAGCATTGCCGCGGCGTTCCTTAAGCGTAACGGCCAATCGACTCGTGCGATGTTTGCTGCCGTTGCAGTGGCCGTGCTCATCTGCGTCGGTGTCGGCGTCGGCCTGAACATCCTGTCTGAAGACCTGCCGCAGGCGCAGCAGGAGATGCTGGAAACGATCATCGGTGTCGTTGCCGTGGTGTTTGTGACCACCATGGTCATCTGGATGAACCGCAACGCGGGCCGGATGCAAGGCGAATTGGAGCACGAGGCCGAAGAGGCGGTGACCCGGGGCGGTTCGATGGCGCTGGTCGTCATGGCCTTTCTCGCTGTTCTCAAAGAAGGCTTCGAACTGGCAGTGTTCCTGCTGGCGGCTGCGGAGAACACGCACGGTAGCCGGTGGCCGGCAGTTATCGGCGGCATGTCGGGCGTCGCGGTGGCGATCGCGGTGGGTGTCGGGCTCTACTACGGCGGTTTGAAACTCGACCTGAACCGCTTCTTCCGCATCACCGCCCTATTTCTGGTGCTGATTGCCGCCGGATTGGCGCTGAACGTGCTGCGCACCGCGCACGAGGCAGGCTGGCTGAACATCGGCCAGCAACAGGTTGTCGACTTGTCGTCCTGGATTCCCGAAAACTCGGTGCAGGGCGCGCTGATCACCGGCATGTTCGGCATACCCACCGATCCCCGGCTTATCGAAGTGCTCGCCTGGGTGTTTTATGTGGTCGCAGTGCTGGTGGCCTTCCTCTGGGAGAGCAGGAAAGTACGCAATCGGGAAGCCGCGTTGGAGTCACCGGCAGCACCGGCACCAACCGACTTGACCTAAAGCGTCGTCCCG
>JAVROZ010000391.1:0-7877 GCA_032162485.1 Mycobacterium sp. | reverse complement strand
TCGAGCATGACGCCGTTGAGCGGGGGTTTGACGTGCTGGGCATCGTCGCGCCGTCGGTTGCCGGCGATGACGCGTTTCGTTCCTGGTGGGATCATGCCGGTAACCGGGCGGGCCCGCCGAGCATGGCCCGCGCCGTGGCGAAGGCGCTGGCGCAAGCCGATGTGCGAGAAACCTTGACCCGCATCAGCGCTCTGACGTTGATCCTGCATCGCATCGGTGCGAACTTCATCCCGGTGGTGCAGGGTCGCTACCTTGCCGAGCACATCGCAGGATCACGCTTTATCGAATTGCCGGGACAAGACGTCCTGTACTGGGTGGGCGACGCCGCCGCCATGCTTGACGAGATCGAGGAGTTCGTCACCGGCGTGCGCGGGGGTGCCGACGCCGAGCGCGTGCTCACCACGATCATGTTCACCGACATCGTCGGCTCAACGCGGCGCGCGGCCGAACTCGGCGACAATCGCTGGCGAGACCTACTGGACAACCACGACAACATCGTGCGCCACGAAATTCAGCGGTTCGGCGGTCGCGAGGTGAATACGGCCGGCGACGGATTCGTTGCGACATTCAGCAGCCCGAGTGCGGCGATCGCTTGCGCCGACGCCATCGTGGACGCGGTTCGGGTGCTGAGCATCGAAGTGCGGATCGGCATTCATGCGGGCGAGGTAGAAGTGCGTGGCGCAGACGTCGCCGGTATGGCAGTGCACATCGGCGCGCGGGTCTCAGCGTTGGCAGGTGCGAGCGAGGTGCTGGTGTCCTCGACTCTGCGCGACATCGTCACCGGCTCCCGGCAGAGCTTTGTCGAGCGCGGTGAACACGCTCTTAAAGGGGTGCCGGGTGAATGGCGCCTTTATGCCCTCGAGCGCAAGCAGGCGACCGTGACGAGCTAGTTGTCGGAGCCAGCTCGGCCGGGTTGGCCGGGTTGTCCCGGCTGGCCTGGTTGACCCGGCTGCCCTTCCTGGCCGGCGCCCCCGCCCGGGCCGCCCTCGCCAGCTTGACCACCCAGGCCGCCCTCGCCGGCGTGACCGCCCTCGCCAGGTTGGCCACCTGCACCCCCGTCGCCGCCGCCTCCACCGGTACCGCCATCGCCGCCAGCGCCGCCGACACCGCCCCATCCACCTTGCCCACCGGCCCCGCCGGCCCCGCCTCTGCCTCCGGCGCCGCCGGCTCCTCCGCGGCCCGCCGCACCGTTGGTTACGTCGTCTGCCATGAGCTTTGCTCCAGTTCTGCTGCCGGGGTCACCAGGACATCCGTCCACCTCTCTACGAGAGGCCAGGCGATTTGACCCACGCTACGCGCAGCGGGGATCGGGCCCAGGCGTCCCCCGTAGGAGAGAGAATGTCGCCATGATCGAACTATCGGTGCTGCGGGCCGATGTGACCAAACTCGAGGTGGACGCGATCAGCAACGCGGCCAATACCGAGCTACGCCACGGCGGCGGCGTCGCAGCGGCGATTTCTCGGGCCGGCGGCCCTGACGTGCAGCGAGAATCGACGGAGAAGTCGCCGATCGGGCTGGGTGAGGCGGTTGAGACGACCGCCGGCGACATGCCTGCCCGCTATGTGATTCACGCCGCGACGATGGAGCTGGGAGGCCCGACTTCTTCCGAAATCATTACCCGCGCAACGTTCTCAACGCTGCGTCGGGCCGATGAACTGGGCTGCCGTTCGTTGGCTCTGGTCGCTTTCGGAACCGGAGTCGGAGGCTTCCCGCTGCGAGAAGCTGCGCGGCTGATGGTCGAGGCCGTTCGCCAGCACCAACCGGGTTCGCTGCAGCGCGTCGTATTCGCCGTGCACGGCGATGCGGCTGAGCATGCATTCACCGAAGCAGTAGAGGCCTAATCGGCAGACAGATAACGCTCGACGGATTGGACTTTTTGTGTCATCGCGTCGGTGACCCCGGTCCGCCAGTCCGCCTTGATCACGGTGCTGACCCGAGGTGCGCGCGCGGCCACGGCCTCCACCGCACGTTGGACAACGGCCATGACCTCGGCCCAGCTGTCGCCCTCGATCACGGTGAACATCGAATCCGTCTTATTGGGCAGCCCCGAATCACGGACCACCCGAACCGCTTCGGCGACGATCTCGCCGACGCCCTCCCCGACTCCCAGCGGGGTGACCGAGAACGCGACAAGCACCGACACTTCACGAGCGTACCCAAGGGCGCTGACCAACCGTCCCATGACACCATCGGAGCCCATGCGGGTTCTGGTGCAACGGGTCTCATCGGCGACGGTGTCAGTGGATGGTCGGGTCGTCGGTGCGATCGAGCCGGACGGCCAGGGCCTCCTCGCTTTTGTCGGAGTCACCCATACCGACAGAGACGAAAATGCGCAGCGGCTGGCCGAAAAGCTCTGGAAGCTACGCATTCTCGACGATGAGAAATCAGCGTCCGATGTCGATGCGCCGATTTTGGTGGTCAGCCAGTTCACCCTCTACGCCGACACGGCGAAGGGGCGGCGCCCGTCCTGGAATGCCGCGGCGCCGGGCGCGGTGGCGCAACCACTAGTGGCGGCCTTCGCTGAGCAGTTGCGGGCACTCGGTGCGCACGTCGAAACCGGTGTCTTCGGTGCACACATGCGGGTCGAACTCAACAATGACGGCCCGGTGACCTTGCTGTTAGAGCTCTGACGGGTACGTTCGGCTCTATGACGGAATTCGGATCGCTACGGTCCGACGACGACCAATGGGACATCGTCAGCGGTGTCGGCTACACCGCTCTTATTGTCACCGGCTGGCGTGCGCTGCATGCGGTGAGCGAGCAACCGCTGGTGCGCGACGACTACGCGAAGCTGTTCATCGAAGCCTCAGAGGATCCCTATCTGACGGATCTGATCGACGCCCCGAGCACTTCGGAGCACGAGAGCGCCTTTCCGCGTCTCTACGGTGTCCAGACCCGATTCTTCGACGACTTCTTTACCGAAGCTGGTGACGCCGGCATCCGACAGGCGGTAATCGTGGCCGCCGGCCTGGACTCCAGGGCGTATCGACTGGAATGGCCTTCCGGCACAACAGTTTTCGAAATCGACTTGCCGAAGGTCCTCGAATTCAAAGCGCAGGTGCTCAGCGAGCATGGCAGGCAGCCCAAGGCAGATCGACGCGGGGTGGCAGCCGACCTACGCACCGACTGGCCGCCCGCGCTCTTGGCCGCTGGGTTCGACTCGCACAGCCCAAGCGCGTGGTCGGTGGAGGGCCTGCTGCCGTACCTCACCAGCGCAGCTCATGAGGCGCTTTTTGCCGGCATCGGTGAGCTGAGCGCCCCGGGCAGTCGACTTGCCATCGGTGCTTTGGGGTCTCGTCTTGACCACGAACAACTCGCCGCGCTCGAAGAGGAGCACCCAGGGGTCAATTTGGCAGGGGATATCGACTTCTCCTCGCTGACCTACGAGAACCCGATCGACCCGGCGGCTTGGCTGGCGGCGAATGGGTGGGCGGTCGAGCCGGTCCGTAACACCCTCGAGCTACAGGCCGGCTACGGGCTGACGCCACCGGAAGTGGACGTCAAGATCGACAGTTTCATGCACTCGCAGTACATAATTGCGACTCGGTGACCGCGGTCCTCAGGACGGGGCCGCCGCGACATGGCGACGGTAGTAGCGGCGTCCGTGCAGACGCTGGACATGCCAGGCCGTCGCGGACATCGCCCCGCGGGGGTGCAGCCAGAAACCTTTGGGCGGATCGATGGTCGGGGTACGGCGCCCAACTTCGACGTCGGCAACGACGATGCCTGCGCCCTCGCTGTGTTCCCGGCCGGCCAAAACTGTGCCGTCGGCAGCGACGATCATGGCGCCGCCTTCGAATCGGCCGTCGTATCCGATTGGCAGCCAGGGCATGCGGCACCGCAACGTGCCAGCGTGCGCCGCATGCAGTACCGGCGCTCCGACGTAGCCTGCGAAGGACGCCGCCGCCTTCCGCGCGGTCGCCGCGTTGCGCTCCTCCATCCGGCGGAAGCTTTCGCGCGGCCACCAGGCAGGGATCGACCACCAGCCCGATCCGGTCATGGCCAGGTCGATTCGTCCGCGCAGTCGGCGCACCGTTTGGGTGCGCATCAACTCCCAGCACACCGCGGCGCCCACTGTCACAGTGTTCGTCTCGATCACTCCGTCGTCGTGGCCTCCGATATAGAAAGCGTTCTCCCACATCGTTGGCAGGTCTTTGTCGTGGCGACCGGCCAGGCCGTCCGCAGTGACGAGAAGATAGGCGTTACGGACGTTTCCATCGCCGTCCCGGATTAGCAGTGAGCCGCCGATCATGACACCATGACGCCTCGCGAGGCTCAGTAGGAGTTCGGTTGCCTTGCCGTCGGGTGGCAGCGCGGCATCGGCCAGTTCGGGCCAGAAACCGACTCCGGTGGTGAAGAACTCCGGCAACGCAATGGTGTCGGCACCGGCCGCAACCGCGTCTTCAACCAGACGTTCAACGGTGACCAGGTTGGCGTCGACATCGGCCGGTACCGCCTCGAGCTGGATTGCGGCACATCGCATGGAGGTGATGCTGCCATAGCAAACGGCTACGGTGTGAGCATAATTTTCACGTCGTCCCCGGACCGCGTCGCGGCTGTCGCATAGCCTTGGGCCGCTTCATCCAATGGCAATGTCGCAGTGAAGATGTCGTCGACGTCCAAACGGCCGGACTGCAGTAGCGGGATCAACTCCGGCCAGGTGCGCTGCACCGGCGCTGTCGTCCACCGCACGGTGATGCTGCGGATCAGGGCCCCTAGCGCCGGGAAGGGAAAGGGCTGCAGATCGTGCACGCCGACAACCGAAACAGTGCCGCCCGGCCGTACCGCGTTGAGCGCGTCGGTCAGCGATGCGTCCGTCGCGACGGCGTCGATCACCGCGTCGGCCCCCCGGCCTCCCGTCGCGGCGAGGATGGACTCGACCGTCGACGATCGCACCGGCGTGGCACCCCAGTCGGCGGCGCGTTGCAGGCGCCCCTCGACGCGGTCGACCGCGAAAACCGTTGCGGCACCTTGGAAGAATGCACTGCGAAGCGCACACAGGCCGACCGCGCCGAGGCCGATCACCGCGACTATGCCGCCATAGGGGAAGTCGGCGCGCTGGGCTGCCGCCCAGCCGGTTGCCAGGTTGTCGGTGAGCAGCAGCGCCTGCTCGGTGCTGATGCCCTCGGGGATCTTTCGCACCTGGAAGTCGGCGGCGTGAACCGCGAGTAGATCCGTTTGAGCGCCCGGCAGCACGCCGCCACCGAAGATATTTATGCCCGAATAGCACATCACCGGGTCGTTGGTGGCGCACCCCGGACACCCGCCGCAGCCGGCCACCGACGACACCATGACTTCATCGCCGACTTTGACGGTGCGCACGTCGGGCCCGGCTTCGACGACGGTGCCGACGGCTTCGTGGCCGAGGGCCACCGGCTCGACCATCGGATATTCGCCTTCGTAGAAATGCAGATCGGATCCGCAGATGCCGGCGGCGCTGACCGCCACGATCACGCCGTCCGGCCCGGTCAGCGCGGGGTCGGGTCGGGTGTCGATGCGAATGCTGCCGGGACCGTCGATGACTACGGTGCGCATACTGACGTGCTCACTTTCCTTCTCGCAGAGAGAAATTAACGTCGCACAACGAAATGGGACCAGTCGGGCTCACGCACCGCGGCCCAGTATTCGCTGAGACGCCACGGGCTTACGGTGTGGATCTCCCCGTCGGCGTTCTTGAAGTAGGAGTGCTTGACCGCGGGGTGTGACCACACCATTTTCTTGATTTCGGCCTGCGTGCGCTGATGCCACGCGGCGGTGGCCTCGGTCGTGGGCTCGAGCGCAAGGATCTGCTGCTCGGCCATGTGTTGCAGGCACAGGTTGATATACCGCATCTGAAGTTCGGATTGGAAGATCAGGCTGCCGCCGTGGGCCAGATGGGTGCCCGGGCCGTAGACGAGAAAAAGGTTGGGGAAACCCGGAACGGTGATACCGAGATGAGCATGGGGCCTGCTCCCCCACACCTGGTGCAGGTCGATCCCGTTGCGGCCGATCAATTTCAACGGCCACAACACGTCGGTGTGACGAAACCCGGTGGCGTAGACGATCACGTCGACCTCGTGTGTGGGGCCGTCTTCGGTGACCACCCCGCGCGGCGTGATGCGTCCGATCGGCGTGCGCACCAGTTCGACATTGTCGCGCTGCAGCGTTTGCAGCCAGCTGCCGTTGTCCTGCAACGTGCGTTTGCCGGTGGCAGGATAGTCGGGCATCACTTTGGTGAGGAGCTCATCGGAGTTCGGGCCTTCAACGACCTGACTGCTCATCCAGTGGCTGAACATCATCCGGGCGGCGGCGTTGATGTCGCTGACGGCATATTCGTGTCCGCCGGACTGGTCTCTATAGTTCGGGTCGGAGCGGGCGGCGTCCAGACCTTTGTCGGCGCCCGGCCACAGCAGCAGGAATCGGTACCACCGTCCATAGCAGGGCAGATGGCGCATCGCCCAGCGCACTCCGTCGCCGACCTCGTCGTGATACATGGTGTTCGGGAACATCCATTGCGCGGTGCGCTGGAAGACCGTCAGGTGCTCGACATGTCCGGCGATCGCGGGCGCGATCTGAAATCCGCTGGCTCCGGCGCCGATCAGCGCGACCCGCTTGCCGGTCAGGTCGACGGAATGATCCCAGTCGGCCGAGTGGAAAGAAGGTCCCTCGAAGGTGTCGGCTCCCTCGAATTTGGGGATGTGTGGTCGATTCAGCTGACCGACCGCGGTAATCACCGCACGCGCTCGCGCGGTACTTGTCCGACCATCGGAGTAGCGAAGCTCAACCGTCCACATGCCCTCTGCATCAAGCCATTCCGCCGTGAGAACCTCGGTGTTCCACCGCACGTGCTCAGCCAGTCGGTGCTTGGTGAGCACCTGGGTGAAGTAGTCCTGCAGCTCGGCTTGTTCGGCGAAGAAGTGGGTCCAGTCGTTGTTGGGTTCGAAGCTGTAGCAATAGAAATGATTCGCTACATCGACGCGGGCGCCGGGATAGCTGTTCTCCCACCAGGTTCCGCCGGGGCCGGCATTCTTCTCGATAATGGTGAACGGAATGTTGGCCTGTTTG
The DNA here is from genome assembly GCA_032162485.1 of Mycobacterium sp. Taxonomy (GTDB): domain Bacteria; phylum Actinomycetota; class Actinomycetes; order Mycobacteriales; family Mycobacteriaceae; genus Mycobacterium. The sequence continues at coordinate 833 of JAVROZ010000391.1, read as the reverse complement.
AGGCGGACGCCGGCCAAGATTCCGGACTCCCCGCAGCCAATGACCAGCACCGGAAACTCGGCCGTGCTCTGGGCAGGCAGTTCCGCCGGGCGGCGCGGGTCGACACCGTCGAGGTCCATTTCCTCCAGCGAGAGAGGCAGGTAGTCGTCGGGAACGTGCTCGCAGGCGGCCCAGTCCAGCATTTCCCGGATGAGGTCGGAATTCAGCGGCGGAGGTTCTGGACAACCGCGGTCCCGGTAGTCGGTGATCACGTTGAGTGCCTCGGCGCGCGCTCGGGCCTTGTCCTCTTCGGACATGAACCCTTGGACCTCGTTGAGGAAGACGCCCATCTGCTTGAAATCGCGGATGAAGCGCGGGTCGCCGGTGATGTGCACCAACGACAGCAGCAACGTCGGGATACTGACGTCCTGCAACGCAGCCGCGATCTCTGATGTCGATGTGGTGAAGGGCTGCCCGGCGTACCGGCTGCGCATCGGGTGCGATCCTTTCGTGGATGCAATTACGCTACGCGAAGTTTCGTAATTGCAGCCCTACCGTACCCGCGGTGCCGCACCGGGATCAAGAGCCGTTGCTTGTCGGATAAAGCCGGTCGGGTTGTAAGTTCCTGACGAGGGCGGGATTCGATCACCAACGCGTACGGAGAGCCACCCACATGGGTTTATTCAGTCAGAAGGCAGAGCAGGAACGCACTGCCGACGCGTCCGGCGCGGCCGTGCAGGGTTCTCGGGAGAAGCCACAACGCCGCGCCAGTCAGGCTTTCGACCGCGGTGACGAGTTCTTTCAGATCGAGCTTCCGCACTCTTCGCTCAGCCGGACTGATCTGTTGGGTCAGA
>JAVROZ010000390.1:0-3911 GCA_032162485.1 Mycobacterium sp. | reverse complement strand
GAAAATTTACTGGCCCAACCAACTGAAAAAACCCGGCCAGAGGCCGGGGAATCTGTAACCCATGACGCGACTCATCTGTCACCTATGACGCGACTCATCACATGGGTGGAGCTAAGGGGACTCGAACCCCTGACCCCCACACTGCCAGTGTGGTGCGCTACCAGCTGCGCCATAGCCCCAAGATGTCGTGCCAATCGAAGCTACACCACCGGCAAGACGGGTTCAAAGTCGCAGGTGAGGGGATCGCTGCTAACGCATGGCTAAATCGCATTTCAGAATCGATCGCCCTCTCCGCATAGCCTGATGTGACTCGTCAGCCGACTATTAGCCGATGACCTGGTTGACCACTTCCCGCGCCATCTTCTGCACCTCGGCCAGGTGCTCGGGCCCGAGGAAGGACTCGGCGTAGATCTTGTAGACGTCCTCGGTGCCCGACGGACGCGCGGCGAACCAGGCGTTGGCCGTGGTTACCTTCAGTCCGCCCAGCGCCGCGCCATTGCCCGGCGCCGCCGTCAGCTTCGCCGTGATCAGTTCCCCCGCCAACTCGGTGGCGGTGACCTCCTCGGCCGACAACTTGGACAGCCGAGCCTTCTGCTCCCGATCCGCGGGCGCATCCACCCGGGCATAGGTCGGCGCGCCGTACTCAGTGGTCAGCTCGCCATAGCGCTGCGACGGCGTCCGACCGGTCGACGCCAAGATCTCCGACGCCAACAACGCCGGAATGATGCCGTCCTTATCGGTGGTCCACACCGACCCGTCCCGCCGCAGGAACGACGCCCCTGCCGACTCTTCACCGCCAAATCCGATAGTCCCGCCGATCAGCCCGGCGACGAACCACTTGAACCCGACCGGCACCTCGACGAGCTCGCGGCCAATCCCCGCCACCACCCGGTCGATGATCGACGAACTGACCGCGGTCTTGCCCACGGCGATTCCGGCTGGCCACCCGGGCCGGTGGGTGAACAGGTAGTCGATGGCCACCGCGAGATAGTGGTTCGGATTCAGCAGACCTTCGTCGGGGGTGACGATGCCGTGCCGGTCTGAGTCCGCGTCATTGCCGGTCGCGATCTGGTAGTGATCCCGGTTGGCGATGAGTCCTGCCATCGCATCCGGCGAACTGCAATCCATTCGGATCTTGCCGTCGTGGTCGAGCGTCATGAACCGCCACGTGGCGTCCACCAGCGGATTGACCACCGTCAGGTCGAGACGATGCCGCTCAGCGATGGCCGCCCAGTAGTCCACGCTGGCCCCGCCGAGCGGGTCGGCGCCGATGCGGATCCCGGCCGCTCGAATTGCGTCAATGTCGACCACATTCGGCAGGTCGTCGACATAGGCACCCATGTAGTCATGGCGCTCCACCGCGCCTAACGCACGTGCCCACGGCAAGCGCTTCACCGCCGACAAGCCCTCACGCAGAATCTCATTGGCGCGCTGGGCAATTGCGCCCGTCGCCGCGCTGTCGGCCGGCCCGCCGTTGGGCGGGTTGTACTTGAAACCGCCGTCGGGCGGCGGGTTGTGCGACGGCGTCACGACTATTCCGTCCGCCAGCCCCGAGGTGCGGCCCCGGTTGTAGGTCAAGATGGCGTGGCTGACCGCCGGTGTCGGCGTGTAGCGGTCGCCCGCGTCGATCATGGCCACCACGTCGTTCCCGGTTAGCACCTCCAGCGCTGACACCCAGGCCGGTTCCGAAAGTCCGTGCGTATCACGGCCGATGAACAACGGCCCGGTGGTGCCGTGCGCGGCGCGGTATTCCACGATCGCCTGGGTGATCGCCAGGATGTGGGCCTCGTTGAACGCGCCGTTGAGCGCCGAGCCACGATGGCCGGACGTGCCGAACACAACCTGCTGGGCGACGTCGTCGGGATCGGGCGCAATTGTGTAATACGCCGTCACCAGGTGAGGCAGGTCGACAAGGTCTTCGGACTGGGCCGGCTGACCGGCTCGCGGGTGGGCCATGGTCACCAATTCTGCCCGTACGCGGCAGCCTCGCCCTAGGCTGCGTAGGCGCACAGTCGGTTCACCGAAGGGAAACAGCTAGTGGCACGGCCTGACTATCGGGAACTGGCCGCGATTTTCGCCGGCGGAGCGCTGGGCTCTGCGGCCCGGGCCGCGCTGGCCACCCTGGCCGTTCCCGATCCGGCGCGCTGGCCATGGCCGACGTTCGTCGTCAACATTCTGGGCGCGTTCCTGGTCGGTTATTTCACCACTCGCCTGCTCGAACGGCTGCCGCTGTCGAGTTATCGCCGTCCGCTGCTCGGCACCGGCTTGTGTGGCGGGTTGACCACTTTCTCCACCATGCAGGTGGAGACGGTCAGGATGATCGAACACGGTCATTGGGCGCTGGCCACCGCCTACACTGCCGTCAGCATCACGCTCGGACTGTTGGCCGTGTACCTGGCGACGGCCCTGGTACGCCGGGTGCGCCTGCGATGACGACGGCCCTGGTCTGGCTCGGTGTCATGGTCATCGGTGGCATCGGATCGGTGACCCGGTTTCTGGTGGACCGCACCGTCGGGCGTCGAATGGCCCGGGCTTTCCCGTTCGGCACGATGACGGTCAATATCACCGGCGCCGCGCTGCTCGGCTTCCTCGGGAGCCTGACGCTGCCCAAGGATGTGGCACTGCTGGCCGGCACCGCATTCGTCGGCGCCTACACGACCTTTTCCACCTGGATGCTGGAAACCCAGCGGCTGAGCGAAGAACGGCAATTGCTGGCGGCTTTCGCCAATATCGCCGTCAGCGTCGTACTCGGGTTGGCTGCGGTGCTGCTGGGCCAGTGGATCGCGGGGCAGCTGTGAGCGAGCAGAGCCTGAAGCTGACCGCCTACTTCGGTGAGCGGCAACGTGCCCTCGGTGAAACCCGACGATTCCTGGCCGACGGGATGCTGGATCTGTTCGGCGCGCGTGGCGTGGCGACCAGCGTGATGATGCGGGGCGTGGCCAGCTTCGGCCCGAAAGGCGAACTTCGCAGTGACCGTTCGCTGAGTCTGTCCGAGGACCCGCCGGTGGTGATCGTCGCCGTTGATGTCGACTCCAAGATCCGCTCCCTGGTCGACGACGTCGCCGCGATGACCGGTCGCGGTCTGGTGACATTGGAACGGGCGCGACTGGTCACCCACGACAGCGGCACCGATGCTCTCAGTGAAATCGACGGCAGGACCGGCGACGCCGCCAAGCTGACCGTTTATGTCGGTCGCCAGGTGCGGGTCGCCGGCACGTCGGCTCACTTCGCTATCTGCGAACTGTTATATCGACATGGATTCGCCGGCGCCACAGTGCTTCTGGGCGTCGACGGCACGGCATATGGCGAGCGCCGGCGGGCCCGCTTCTTCGGCCGCAATGCCAATGTTCCGCAGATGATCATCGCCGTCGGGTTGCCAGCGCAGGTGTCGGCCGCGGCCGCCGAACTGGCCCAAGTGCTGCCCCACCCGTTGCTGACCGTCGAACGGGTGCGACTGTGCAAACGCGACGGCGAGCTGTTCGCCCGACCGCAGGAGCTCCCGCCGACCGACAACCAGGGACGCACCCTGTGGCAGAAGCTGATGGTGCACACCACGGATGTAGATCACGATGAGAACCAACCGATTCACCGCGCGATCGTGCACAGTCTCATGCAATCCCAGACGGCTCGCGGCGCGACCGTACTGCGCGGCATCTGGGGCTTCCACGGCGACCATAAACCACATGGGGACAAGCTGTTTCAGCTCGGCCGTAAGGTCCCGTCGACCACGATCATCGTCGATACACCCGAAGCAATCGCCCATAGTTTCAACATCGTCGACCAGTTGACGACCCGCCACGGATTGGTCACCAGCGAGATGATCCCCGCGGCCATGTCGCTGGACGACTCGCAACGCACGACCCCGACACCGCTCGCCGAATACGACTACTGATGAGCGCATCCCGTCAGCA
>JAVROZ010000389.1:0-4267 GCA_032162485.1 Mycobacterium sp. | reverse complement strand
CCACGGCGTAAAGCTGGAAGGCGAGGCGAGCGGCGATCCGAGAGCCAGGACACTCGCGTCATCGCTTCCTGCGACCCGGGGCGGTGTACCCCGAGAGAGCTGACCGACGTCAATGTCCCCCCATCCTCGGGTGGCCCTCTTTGTGGCCCCCAGTTGACCGCCCCCATCTGGATAGCTGCGCCGCCGGAGGTGCACTCGACGCTGTTGAGCAGTGGCCCTGGCCCGGGCCCGTTGCTGGCTGCCGCGGCAGCGTGGAACGCGCTGAGCATCGAATACGCCGAGGTCGCCGAAGCACTCGCGGCAGTGTTGGCGGACGTGCAGGCCGGGGCCTGGGACGGCCCGAGTGCCGCGTCGTATGTCGCCGCCCATACGCCGTATCTGACGTGGCTGGCGCAGGCCAGCGCCGACAGCGCGGACACTGCCGCGCAACAGGAAACCGCGGCAGCCACCTACACGACCGCCTTGGCCACCATGCCGACACTGCTGGAGTTGGCCGCCAATCACGCCACGCACGCCGTGCTGTTGGCGACCAACTTCTTCGGCATCAACGCGATCCCGATAGCCCTGAACGAAGCCGACTACGTGCGGATGTGGATTCAGGCCGCCACCGTGATGAGTACTTATCAAGAACTCAACACGGCGCTATTAGAGGCAGTTTCGCATACCCCGTCGGCGCCGGACATCGTCAACCTAGCGAACGTGCTGGCGAGGATCATCGATGGGCAGTTCCCGTTGCCCCAAGATCAACAGAGCGACTTCTTTCAGTGGTTGGAGCAGATCGGGTACATCGAGTACTACGACACCCACCTACAACCGCTGATCGACGCACTGTTTGAAAGCCCATATTTTCAAGCGATGTTCGCCGGGTTTGATCCGTACCTGCCACTGCTGGGTAACCCACTTTCGTTCCTGAGCCCGTTCAACATCGCGTTCGCGCTCGGTTACCCGATGGATATTGGTTCCTATGCCGCGTACCTGGCGCAGACGTTCTTCTACATCTCCCTGGATCTCACGGCGGCGGTCGCTTCGGGTAACCCCACGACCATCGGTTTCACCATTCTGTTCGTCACCGTCGAAGCCGTCGGCACCATCATCACCGACACCATCGCGTTGCTGAAGACTCTGCTCGAGCAGACGATCGTGCTTATCACGGTGCTGGTTCCCCTCCTGACCGCTACGTTGGCCCCGTTAGCTACCGGTGCAGTGCTGGCGCCGATCGGTATGAAGGGCTTAGTGGCGCTGGCCGCTGTGCCGCCACCCCCGCCGCCCGTGACGCCGACCACGCCGCCCCTGGCGGCCCTGGCCCCGAACATTCCCTCCACTTCGTCCCCCGCGCCGCCTCCCTTGGAGGCGACCGCGCCGACCCCGACGCTCGGGGCATCGCCACCGGCCACCGCGCCACCGCCCGTCAGCGGCGCGGGACTGGGCTTGGGCCTGGGCATGGGCATGGAGAACTACGGCTACCTGGTGGGTGATTTGAGCTCGGCCGCCAAGCGGGCGGCCGGCACCGGGGCTCGGCAGAGGGCACCCGAGCCCGAAGGTGCGGAGGCCCCGGCACCCGCGGCGAGGCCACACGAGCCGGCGGGAACACCGAAGCGCCGCCGAACGAAGGTCAAACAGCTTGGTCGCGGTTACGAATACGCAGATTTGGAGCTCGATGACACGCCTGATGCATCGGATCGGGGTGCGAGGACCCTGGGCTTCACCGGAACTGTGCCCCTGCAGAGGACTGCCAGGGCCGCGGGCTTGGCCACGCTCGACCACGATGCATTTGGCGGCGCCCCGCGCATGCCGATGGTGCCGGGGACCTGGAATGCTTTTTCAGGTCCGACCCCCGAGCCGGCCGACGGCGCAGACGACAGCCCGTAACAGTGCTGGGTGCACGCCGTCGTAGCCGCGCATGACCTGGGTGCCTGTGAGCAATGAGTGTGACCTAGACCACGCGCGGTGACGGATGTGCCATGATGTCCACGCTGGTCAAGGCCTAACTGAGGGGGCAGCGAGGAGCCGTGGTGGATCTCAATTTGTCGATGGTGACCCGACCCGTCGGGCGTCTGGTGGCCACAGCTCAGAATGGCCTGGAAGTGCTGCGACTGGGTGGCCTGGAAACGGGCAGCATTCCGTCGCCGTCCCAGGTCGTCGAGAGCGTGCCGATGTACAAGCTGCGGCGCTATTTCCCGCCCGACAGTCGGCCGGGGCAGTCGCAAGTCGGCCCGCCTTTGTTGATGGTGCACCCGATGATGATGTCGGCGGACATGTGGGACGTCACTCGTGAAGACGGCGCAGTGGGCATTCTGCACGCGAGCGGGTTGGACTGCTGGGTGATTGACTTCGGCTCACCCGACAAAATCGAGGGCGGCATGCAGCGCACGCTGGCCGACCACATCGTTGCGCTCAGCCAGGCCATCGACACGGTGAAGGATGTCACCGGCCAGGACGTACACCTCGTCGGCTACTCACAAGGCGGCATGTGGTCCTATCAGGTGGCCGCTTACCGGCGCTCGAAGGACCTTGCCAGTATTGTGGCATTCGGTTCTCCGGTGGACACCCTGGCCGCACTACCCATGGGCATTCCGGCGAATTTGGCCCCTGGCATTGCCGACTTCATGGCCGACCACGTTTTCAACCGGTTGAACATCCCAAGCTGGTTGGCGCGCACCGGCTTTCAGATGATGGATCCGATCAAGACCGCCCAGGCGCGCATCGACTTCGTCCGTCAGTTGCACGACCGGGAAGCCCTGTTGCCACGGGAACAACAGCGCAGATTCCTCGAGCGCGAGGGGTGGATCGCCTGGTCGGGACCGGCGATTTCCGAACTGCTCAAGCAGTTCATCGCCCACAACCGAATGATGACCGGCGGGTTCGCCATCAACGGGCAGATGGTGACGCTCACCGACATCACGTGCCCGGTACTGGCGTTCGTCGGCGAGGTCGACGATATCGGGCAGCCAGCGTCTGTTCGTGGTATCCGGCGGGCCGCGCCCAACACCGAGGTCTTCGAATGCCTCATCCGGACAGGACACTTCGGTCTGGTGGTCGGATCCAAGGCGGCACTGCAAAGCTGGCCGACGGTCGCCGAGTGGGTGCGCTGGATTTCCAAGGAAGGCGACAAGCCGGGAAACATCAGCCTGATGGTCGAGCAACCGGCGGAGCACACCGATAGTGGTGTGGCCCTCAGTTCCCGGGTCTCGCACGGCGTGGGCGAGGTCTCCGAAGCGGCGCTGGCCTTTGCCCGCGGCGCCGCAGACGCAGTCTTCGCGGCCAACCGATCGATGCGCACCCTGGCCATCGAGACCGTCCGCACCCTGCCCCGGCTGGCGCGGTTGGGACAACTCAACGATCACACCCGAATCTCGTTGGGCCGCATCATCGAAGAGCAGGCGCACGACGCCCCGCAGGGCGAATTCCTACTATTCGACGGCCGCGTGCACACCTACGAAGCCGTCAACCGACGCATCAACAACGTCGTCCGTGGCCTGATCGAAGTGGGGGTACGGCAGGGCGATCGCGTCGGCATCCTGATGGAGACCCGCCCCAGTGCCCTGGTCGCGATCGCCGCCCTGTCCCGTCTGGGTGGCGTGGCCGTGTTGATGCGGCAAGACGTCGACCTGGCCGCCCAGGTCCGCCTTGGCGGAGTGAGTGAGATCCTCACCGACCCCACCAACCTGGAGGCTGCCCGCCAGCTGCCCGGGCAGGTGCTCGTGCTGGGCGGCGGGGAGTCCCGCGCTCTGCAGACACCCGACGGCGCCGCCGAACATAGCCAAGTCATCGACATGGAGCAGATCGATCCAGACGCGGTGCAGTTGCCCGCCTGGTACCGGGCCAACCCGGGTTTCGCGCGGGACCTGGCGTTCATCGCTTTCAGCGCCGCTGGCGGCGAACTGGTTGCCAAGCAGATCACCAACTTCCGGTGGGCCTTGTCGGCCGTCGGAACCGCGTCGACGGCCTCGCTCGACCGCAAAGACACGGTGTACTGCTTGACGCCGCTGCACCACGAGTCCGCCCTGCTGGTGAGCCTGGGCGGGGCGGTCGTCGGCGGCACCCGGATCGCGCTGACCCGCGGGCTGCGTGCCGACCGGTTCGTCGCCGAGATACGCCAGTACGGCGTCACGGTGGTCTCCTACACCTGGGCGATGCTGCGTGACGTAGTCGACGACCCGGAGTTCGCGCTGCACGGCAACCATCCGGTGCGGCTGTTCATCGGCTCCGGTATGCCAACTGGGCTGTGGGAGCGCGTCATCGACGCATTCGCGCCCGCCCGCGTCGT
>JAVROZ010000388.1:0-2745 GCA_032162485.1 Mycobacterium sp. | reverse complement strand
CCGGTACGCACCGGCGCACCGGAGAGCGCCTCGAAGGTGGCGGCCCCGACGAACTGCAACGCGGATTCCGTGGGGATGACCCGGACGCTATGGCCGGCTTCAGCGAGCTGACGGACAACGGTGCAGGCCTTGTAGGCCGCGATACCGCCGGAGACACCGACGATGACCCGCTTGCTGCGCTCACTGTCCATGGCGCGCCCGGCCCGTTACTCGCCCTCGGTGTGTTCGAGCAGGTCGGCGTGGATTTCGCGCATCGAGATCGAAAGCGGCTTCTCCTGCAACCCGGGTTCGACCAATGGCCCCACGTACTCGAGGATGCCCTCGCCGAGCTGGTTGTAGTAATCGTTGATCTGCCGGGCCCGCTTGGCCGCGTAAATCACCAGCGCGTACTTGCTCGAGACGCGGTCCAGCAACTCGTCGATGGGCGGATTGGTGATGCCCAGCGGGGTGTCGTAGGCACGCGGCCCACCTGCCGACGGATCGAACTGATCCACGGCGGTGACGGGGGCCAACGAAGCGTCGGACTGCGGAATGGTCACGTAAACAATCTCCTGGCGGTTTAGAACGGCTGAAACGGGTGGGACTCAAATGTGAAACTTCGAGAGAAATCCACCGACTCTCTTCTCCAACGGAAAGTGATCAACGCGAGTCAGGGACAGTTCCCACCAGCAAGGATACCAATTCGGCGCACGCAGACTCTAATCGACTGTTCACGACCACCACATCGAAGTCGCCCTGAGCTGCCAATTCGACGCGCGCGGTGTCCAGCCGGCGCTCGATGACCTCGGGTGTCTCGGTACCCCGACCGGTCAGCCTGGCCTCCAGATCCTCCCAGCTGGGCGGTGCCAGAAACACGCTCAGCACCTCTGGCATGGCTTTCTTGACGGCACGGGCGCCGGCCAGGTCCACCTCGATGAGCACCGGTAGACCGGATTCGGTGGCTGTCCGCACCGGCTGGGCCAGGGTGCCCGACCGATGCAGCCCCCCGTGGATTTCGGCCCACTCCAATAGTTCGCCGTGGTCGATCAACTGTTGGAAGCGGGCGGGACTGACGAAGTGGTAGTCAAGGCCGTCGACCTCTCCCGGCCGCGGGGCCCGCGTTGTGGCCGAGACGCTGAAATGCAGGTTCGGGATCCGTTCGCGCAGACATCGGACCACCGTCGACTTACCGACCGCGGAGGGACCGGACAGCACGACTACGCGTCCTGTGTCCGGTCCCCCGCTGGCGCTCATCTGCGCTCCTGGGTCGGTTCTCGCACAGGCCATCCGGCCTGCATCGTCGACTGCTGGTTAGGAGCCGAACTTTTCGAGCAGAGCCTTGCGCTGACGGTCGCCCAAGCCACGCAGGCGACGAGTCGGCGCAATTTCGAGCTCAGTCATGATTTCCTGCGCTTTGACCTTGCCCACCTTCGGCAACGCCTCCAGCAGCGCAGATACTTTCATCTTGCCCAGGACTTCATCGCTCTCGGCGTCCTTGAGCACCTGGGTGAGGTTGGTACCGCCACGCTTGAGCCGATCCTTGAGCTCTGCTCGTGCTCGACGCGCGGCAGCAGCCTTCTCCAACGCGGCCGCGCGCTGCTCGTCGGTCAACTGGGGAAGGGCCACGATTCCTCCGTCTCTCATCGATAACTATCGATCGTTTTTTGTCTCGGCCGGGTACTCCAGCCAGCGCAGACGACCGTACTCACGCTTGCTGACGAAATCTAACCCGCCCCCCCGGTTTCGGGGTCATTTGCCCAGCGTGGGCCACCGCGGACGCACCGAGTGCCCTCGCCGAGCGGTCCGCCCAGCAACCTCCACCGAGCCGGACGAGTCGTCGCGTGCGGACCGCCAAATTTGCGTCCGGCGCTTCGATAACGGCTCCTACCTGGGGTTTTAGAAAGTGGTGAGCAGCACAACCGGCTGCGCGGGAGGCGTCCGTCGATGTCGGCAGCACCCAACCGCACCGCACAGTGCCACGAATCACGCATTTTCGTGACGAGTCGCGCGTGTCGCCGTCCCGTCACGCCAGGTAGGCGACGGCTTCGAGCATGCGTTGGGCCGCGGCACGCACCGCCGACACGTCGGGTCCGGCCCTGAGCACCTCGCGCGACACAGCGGGCAACAGCTGCTGTGACGCGGCGCCGCCCAGCCCGGCCAGCGCCTCAGGACGCCCGCCCTGCGCCCCCACACCGGGCACCAGCACCGGCCCACCCAGGGCGCTCAGATCGGGCGCCTGGAGGACTGTCGCGCCGACTACCACGCCGACTGACCCAAGCTGTGTCCCGGCACCCTGATTGACCGATGCGACGTGATCCACGATCAGCTGGGCCACCGTGCGGCCGGCAGCATCGGCGCGCTGCACCGTGGCCCCCTCCGGGTTGGAGGTGGCCGCCAGGACGAACACCCCGCGGTTATGCGCCGCGGCGACCTCCAGCAGTGGCCGCAGTGAGCCGAACCCGAGGTAGGGCGAGGCCGTCACCGCGTCAGCGGCCAGCGGCGAATCACCGGCCCACGCGGCGGCATAGGCGGCCATTGTCGACCCGATGTCCCCGCGCTTGGCGTCGGCCAGCACCAGCACTCCGTTGGCCTGCAGCGCGGCGATGGTGTGTTCCAGCACCGCGAACCCTGCCGAGCCGTACGCCTCGAAAAATGCCACCTGAGGCTTGACCACCGCGAATCCGGCATAGGCCTGCACACAGATGTCACAGAACGCGGCCAGGCCGTCAGCAGTGGTCGGCAGATTCCAGGCCCGCAACAGCTCGG
>JAVROZ010000387.1:0-6509 GCA_032162485.1 Mycobacterium sp. | reverse complement strand
GTCGTTGAAATACAGTGGCGCCTCTGCCCGCATCCGTTTCCACACCGAATATGGATCATCGTCGATTTCGAAATCGAACGGGTCGTAGTACAGCTCCGCCGTCGGTCCGCTGATCACTGATCCGCCTTACTTGGGTTGGTTCGCCACGCCCGGATAAAGCTGCTCCGTCGGGCCCACTGTCACCCAGCCACCCTGCTTCGTCACGAGGTGCGGCGCAAATACCGCGGCGTACAACAGATTTCCCGTGACGACGACAGCGACGACGGACACCAAAGCCGATTGGACACGACTCGTCCATTGCCTCTCGGCCCAGGCTTCTATGACGTTGCGCCCTTCGGGATCCGTGCGTCCGAGCAGGTAGGTGAACACCATCATCTGGACACCCATCGCGATGGAGTCATAGACCGGGTACTGATACCTGGTCCCCTCCCGCACGGCAAGACCGGGGATCACGTAGCCGTAGTAGAAGAGACCGAGTCGGGCTCCGATGAACGCGTTGAAAAACAAGGCCCAGCAGAAGCCAACGGCAAGGCCGACGCTGAGCAGCGTCGTAGGTCGGCGCAAGTTGAACTTCGCGCACAACCATCGCCCGAGAGCCGCGCCGATCAAGGCGGGCAGCACGAAGTACGCGATGTAGCCGATCGGCACGGACGCCGGCAGCCCACCCCACGTCACGTTCATCGGCCACCACGACGGCATGCGGGGAAGCCCGGGCGGGAACTGCGCGTACATCGCCCAGTCATAGGGCGACTCAATCCACGAGAACGAAAGCGCTGAGATACAGACAAGCAGGAGTGGGTGAATGCGACGGTGACGAATGCTCAGGTAGACGCCGATGACCAGAAGCGTGGTGCCTCCGACGTACGCGAAGGCCATGCCCGCGGTCACCAACGGCGTCAACCCGGCGCTCACCGCTTGCGCTCTTTACTCGCGCGCGCCTCGGGATCGAAGTAGATCACCGCGCCGAAAATGAGGGCGATCAAACCGATCAGAGTGCCGAGCATGATCACCGCGCCCACCGTCACTCCCTTCCCCTAGCATCAGCGATTCTTTAATAGTGGACACTATTCTAAGGGTAGCGGTCAAGGCCGACTATCGTGAATGCCGTCAACCGCTGAGCGCGGTTCGAGGAGTGAGCAACCGTGCCCCAGCGCCCTTCGTCCGAGAAGCGGGCCACCGCTCCGCGGAAGACAGAGACGTCGGCTGCGACGACCCGTCGGCCCCGCGGCGAGCCGCGCAGACTGCTGCTCGATGCCGCCCGGGCGTTGTTCGCCCGCAAGGATTACCGCACCACGACCACGCGCGAAATCGCCGAGGCCGCCGGAGTCAGTGAATACCTGGTCTTCCGTAACTTCGGTTCTAAGGCCGGACTGTTCCGGGAAGCGCTGGTCCTGCCGTTCACCAGCTACGTCGACGAATTCGGCCGGACCTGGCAGTCCGTTATCCCCGAGGAGACCGACGAAGAGGAACTCGCCCGGCATTTCGTCGGGCAGCTCTACGACCTGATTGTGGAAAATCGAGGCCTGCTGTTGACGCTCGCGGCATCGGAAGCATTCAGCGAGGAGGAAATTGCCGACGCCGGCATCGCCGAGATCAGGCACGCTATCGCGGTGCTCGGTCAGATCGGCGCCGAGGGCATGAGCTTGCGCGGCATGCGGTCGACCGAGCGGGATCTGCCGGCGCACTCCACGGTGGCGATGGTCGTCGGCATGGTCGCCCTGCGTTCGACGTTCTTCGGTGAAAAGCCGCCCCCGCGCGACGCGATCGTTGACGAACTCGTGCAGGCCATTCTGCACGGGTTCCTACATCGCCATGAGTAAGTCCCGCGTTAATTCAGGGGTTCTTCGCCGGCGAGAACCGTGCGGTGCATGAGACGACCGCTGTCGACGGCATACGGTAGGGCTCGGTGCATAGTGCCGGTGTTGTCCCACATGAGCAAGTCACCGAGCTGCCACTCATGCCGATAGACGTACCGCGGGTGGGTCGCCCAGTCGCGCAGCCGCGCAAGCAACGCACGGCTCTCCTCAACGGGCAATCCGATCACGTAATCCGCTGTGGCGCCAAGGAGTAATGACTTGCGTCCGGACTGGTGCGTCCACACCATCGGACAGGACTTCGTCGGGGATTTCTGCCAGAACGTGATCTCGTCGTAGCTCATCTCCGGGCGCACGTAGTACTGCGAACGCTCGGCGCTGTGCACCACCCGAAGATCAGCGATTGCCTCCTTTTCGGCATCCGGCAAATCGTCGTAAGCCGCGTAGGTGTTGGCGAACTCGGTCTGCCCGCCGGACTCCGACAGCTTCATTGCCCGCAACACGGTCGCCAGATTCGGGTACGGCTGTAGCGAGCCGTCGAAATGCCAGAACAATGAGCCTTTCAAGTACTCGGCTCGCTGATTGACGTTCTTGTCGAGTGAAATCTTATAGATGCCACCCTCACCCTCGTTCTGCACAATATTGCCAAGGGTTTTGGCGACGGCCACTTGCTGCTCGTCGCTGATCCCCAGTCCGCGAAAGAAGACCACTCCGCGCCGCTCCAGCGTCGCGCGGATGGTCTCCGCTTCGCGGCCACTGAGCAACGTCTCCAGGTCGGTCCTGATCTCACTGCCGATTGCCGTTGTGCAGTCCACGATTTCAAGGCGTGTGGTGGAAAGTCCCATCAGCTCAGCCTCGTCAGGATCGTGTTCGCCGAATGTTTCACCCGTGGCTGCTTCCACAGCTCGACCGCCAACGAGACAGTGATCAATGAGTACAGCAGATTGCGCAGGTTCGCGACGTCCTGCGGCAGCGGTTCGGAATAGTCGAACTTGTCGATGTAGGCGACCGCTTCCTCGGCGTGCGGGAACAACTCGTCGTAGAACGCCTGAATCTCGGTCATCGAACTGCTCACGCGCTTCACGTAGCGCTCGTGCCCGTCCTCAATGGCCCACTCGGCCACCAAGTGCTCGAGTCCTGAAAACCCCTGGGGTAGGACAGCGTTCATTGACCTGCCTCGGATCCCAGGCGGACCTGCTCGCCGGCCTGCACGTAGTCGCCCACCACCTTGTGCAGGTGACGCAGCAGGATCTCCTCGTCATTCATCGTGAAATGCGTGAGTGCGCCACTGTTCAGCATCGCCTGCAAGCCCTCAGATGGGCTGGCGTCTTCCAGGATGATGTCGTTGAGGAAAGTCACGGTCAGCTCTTGCCCCAGCCGCTCTTTGTGCGTCTTGGGCGGCTGATAAAACATCTCGACTTCGAAGATGTGTGAGTGCGGGCCTGTCGGCCAATGGGTGTGCGTGCTGAAGCCGGATGAACCGAAGATCAGCACGAAATTGGGAAAGAACTGGAACGAATCGAAGCCGTATTTCTCCGACCGCGTGGGATTGAGCCCCGCCGGCATCGGGCCACGATCGGTGCGCTTGGTCCACGGACCGGCCGCGCTCGCCTCCATGACGCATTCAATCGGCTTGGAGTAGGGCGTCTTTCGCGAAGGCTCACCGGAGAAGGAGAACATCCGATGCGGTCCTTCGAGCCGGTAGGCCAACGCGTCGGTGAACGGGTTCGGCTGGTCGAGCGCTTCCCTGGCCTCCGCAGTGAGGGTGCCGAAGGACAACGCATGCAAATAGGGGCCGTGGTAGCTCTCCGCGAAGCCGTCGACGAATATCTTCCAGTTGCATTGTAATTCGGTCTTGAACCGGTAGACCTGGTGTGGCCCCTGGAACGGGTAGCCCTCGATGCCGTGCGCCAGTTCGCCGAGGAACGACCGTAAGGACTCGGTGTTGTTGGGGTCGAGATTGATGAAGATGAAGCCTTCCCACACCTCGCACTGCACCGCTGGCACGCGGCAGCTCTCGGCGTCGAAGTCGAGTAGTAGATCGGTGCGCGTGGGTGAGTGCAACGAGCCGTCCAATTTGTATCGCCAGCCATGGAAGCGGCAGTACAACAGCGGCGCTCGCCCCTGCACCTCTTGGAATGGGTCGTCCTCCCAGAGCATCTTGTTTCCGCGGTGCGGACAGATGTTGTGGAAGGCGCGGATCACGTCGTCCTTGCCCCGCACGATGATGATCGACGTGTTCAGGAACGCTAGCTCGCGGGTGAAGTAACTGCCGGATTTCGGCACCCGTTCGGCGCGCCCAACGTAGAGCCAGGTCTTCTTGAAGACGTGCTCGCGTTCCTTCTCGTAGAACTCCGGCGAGACGCAATCCTCGAGTGACACTTGCCCGCGGCCCAATTCGGGATAGGCATCGGTCCAATGCCCGCTTGCCGGCTTGCTCACCAGAACGTCCTGACTCATGAGGCCCTCCTCCACCCTTGTTTAGCGCAGGCCCCGGTCCCCTACCGGCAGAACGTAGCACTTGACCAAATACGCAAAATAGACCTTCAATTGCAACACCCTGTTGCATTATTGGAACACCACATGGAACAAAACCTCCCGTTCGACCTTGATGCCCTGCTGGTATTCGGCAAGGTCGTCGAATGCCGCAGCCTGTCGAAGGCGGCAACGCTGCTCGGCATGCCCAAGTCCACCGTCAGCCGCAAGCTCACCAAGCTGGAGTCCGACCTAGGCATCAAGCTGCTGCGCAAAAACACCCACCAGCTCACCGTCACCGACCTGGGCGAGAAGATCTACAGCCACGGCGTCAACATCCTGGCCGAAGCCAACGGCGTGCGGGCGCTGGTAGAAGGCAGCAAGCAGGAGCCGCGGGGGGAACTGCGCGTCGCTATTCCCGTCTTTGTCGGCATCGACTACGCGGCACGTGTCGGCGCCGAATTCCTGCAGCGTTATCCGCATTCGCGGCTCGATATCCGCTTGGTGGACAACGTCGTTCACCCCGTCAAGGACGGGTTCGACGTGGTCTTCGGCACCGGGCCGCTGCAGGATTCGACGCTGACCGCGCGCAAGGTGTTCAGCCTCGAACTCTTTCTCTGCGCCTCACCTGACTTCATGCGGACGCTGGCAGAGCCCGTCAGCGCCCCGGCACAGCTGAATACGCTGCCGTTCATCGATTGCGGCATCTGTGAAGGACCTAGGAAGCTCACGCTCGCGAGAAACAAGCGTCGGTATGAGCTGTCCCCCATGGTCCGGGCCCGCGCCAACAACTTTCAAGTGTGCAAGCAGTACATCCTGCACGGACTCGGCATCGGCGCAATGCCCAGCCAGATCATCGTCACGGCGGAATTGCGCGAAGGAAGCATCGTGCCCGTGCTGCCGGATTGGAGCCTCGAGCGGTTGGATGTGTACATGATTCATCCCTTTCAGCTCTCGTTCTCCACGTTGGCCAGCGCGTTCTACGAGACGGCGCGCGACATCATCACCGAGAACTCTGCGCGAAGCTAAGGGTCTACAGCTCGGGAATGATCGACGCGAGGAACTCTTGGGTCCGCAGCCGCGATTGTGTCCGCGTCCGCACGTCGGCTCCCAGCGGCACGATGCGAGCCGCCAGGTCGGTGACACCGCCTTCCTGATAGCGGCGCAACCGGGAAAGGATGGCTGACTCGTCGCCTGCCGCCATGGTGTCGCCCACATCCCGCGCGTCGCCATGTTCGAGGAGGCGCACATAGTTGGGCGAGAAGTCCGCGTGCCCGAGGACCTCGCTGGCGTACGCGCGCGCCTTTTCTGCTTCGCCCTTGGCGCAGAGGGCAACGGGAATCCCGGCAACGATCCGCGGCGCGGGCCGTTCGGCGGCGTTCGCGGCGGCAGTGATACGCGGAACGACGTGATCTCTGATGGCTCGTTCATCTGCCATCCACAAAATGGTGCCGCCAGTTCGTTCGCCGCTAATGCGCAACATGGCCGGTCCCAACGCCGCTAATAGAACCGGCATCTCGAAGGCGTCGGTGATATCCACCGCTCCGTGCACGCGGTAGCTCTCGTTTTCTACGTGGACGGATCCAGCCCCGGCGAATGACGCCGCCAGGACGTCGAGATAGTCCCTCACCAGGTGGGCCGGCCTGTCATAGGGCAGCCCGAGTTGACCTTTGACGATCCAATGGTGTGACGGCCCGATGCCGAGCGTGAACCGCCCGCCGCACGCCACCTGAGTGGTCAGCGCCTGTTGGGCCATGATCATCGGGTGGCGGGTCTGGATCGGGACGACCGCAGTTGCCAATTCGATGCGGCTGGTGGCCTGGCCCAGCAGCGCGATCGCGGTCATCGCATCGAGGTAACCCGGGACCTGTGGCATCCAAAGCGAATGAAAGCCAGCGCTTTCCGCGCGGATGCCGTCTTCGATGAGTCCCGCCATGCGGTCTGCTCGGGAGCGCTCCTTGTCGGAGCCAACCATCACACCGACGCGCATGGCAGCCCCCGGTCACGGCACATAGCGGTCCCACTCGTAGGGGACGACGACGTGAAACGCAGCGGCCAGTAATGGTTCGGTCCCCGATTGGCTCCACTTGGCTTGGAGCACGGGTTGCAGTCGTTGTGCGGTGGCAACCGGATCGTCGTCCAGGAAGCAGTAGGTGAGCCACTGGCCGGGCTGCGTATTCGCCAGCTTCGCATCTACTTCCAGCGCGGATGCGGACCAGA
>JAVROZ010000386.1:0-6537 GCA_032162485.1 Mycobacterium sp. | reverse complement strand
GCTACCGCGGCGCTGAGTCCCGCGGCGAGGTCCTCGCTCGTCAACTCCCGGAACCGGCGCAGCTGGGCCTCGCTGAATTCGGTGAAGTCACTGTTGAGCACCGCGTCCAGGTCGTCGTCGTCGAGGCGGAAACTGCGGTGATCACGCGCCTTCTCCACCACGTTGCGCACAAAGCCGGCATTACCGAGCATGTCGATGCCGCGGATCAGATCGCCGTCCTCGGAAAAGGTCTCATCGTTGTAGAACTTCGTGTACGACGGCAACAACACCGCGACCTGGTCCTCGCTGATGACGTCTTGGTTCTCGTTGCCCATCAGCAGCGTGAGATCAATCAGTTCTTCCGGCGTGTAGCTGTAGAACTCGATGACCGTCGAAAAGCGCCGTCGCAGGCCTTGATTCACCTCGAGCATCTTCTCCATCGCTTTGGCGTACCCGGCCCCGAACACCACCAACTCGTCGCGATGGTTCTCCATGTACAGCAGCAGCGTGTTGATGATTGCGTTGCCGTACGGGTCGCCCTGCGAGTAACCCTTCTCGTGCAGGGTGTGCATCTCGTCGAAGAAGACCGCACCACCCAGTGCACCTTCGAGCATCTCTTCGGCGTTCTTCTCAGCGTCAGCCATGTAGCGGCCCAACAGCTTGGTGCGGCTGGTCTCCACCACCAGCGGCTTGCGCAGGACGGTCAACCCGCACAGCTGCTTGGCAAATGCCCGTGCAACTGAGGTCTTTCCGGTACCGGGTGGCCCCAGCAACAAGGTGTGGCGCGACGTCAGGGGAACTGGCAGTCCCATCTTGGCGCGCGCCAAGTTCACCTTTGTCGTTGACTTGATCAGCTTGATTTCCTGTTTGGCCTGAGCCATACCGAGCATCGCGTTGAGCTCGGCGTCACCCTCCGCCAAGTACTTTGCGGCATCTTCGGCATGTCGGGTGGCCTCGGCTTGCGCCCGGCTCGGTGCACTGTCGGGGTCCCACGGATCCGTGCGTGCCTCAATCGTTTCCGGGTCGGAGAGGACCAGCCGGAAGTTGGGATTGTCCAACGCTTCGCGGGCCGGGGTGAACTTCGCATCGCGCGAATACACCCGGCGCAGCAGTTCGACGGCCTCCTCCTCGCGGCCGACGTGCCGCAGGCACATGCCTTGGGTGTACAGCGCGATGTTGGCCGCGCCCGGCACCCGGTCACCTTCGATGGCTTCCTGCCCCCGACGGAAGGCCTCCTCGAAGACCCCGAGCGACGCCAGTGCCGTGGTGGCCATTGCGGCGCCGGCCGCCTTCAGCTCCGGGTGACGCCACGGGGTGGCTTCGGGAAATGTCGCCAGCACGTCGGGCCACCGCTTGGTGCGGAAGTAGAGCACGCCCCGCACGTAACTGACGAGTTCGGTGTCGAAAGGATGTCTGGGCTCGGTGGCGTCGAGCAGGTCCGCAGCCTCTTTGTAGCGCTTGTTCTCGGCCAGTACCGCGGCGTAGGCACACGCCAGCGAGTCCACGCTGGTGACTGCCAGCCGCAGGAACATCCCGTCGGAGACCTCCGGGCGGAACTGGAGGTCCGTGACGCCAAGGCGGCGCGTCTCCCAGCCGAAAGTTCTCACGGCTGCCCACGCGCCGGCGAGGACTTCGATGCTCTGGTCACCGGTCAGGATTCGCGCCAGCCAGGCGTCGCACATCGCCGGGTCCAGCGTGGTGGCGGTGCTGAACATCTGGGCCGCCACCTGCGGGTTGTGACTTGGCTGGAGCCCGTTTACCGAGATGCCGGACGCCAGCAGGCCCGCCACCATGGCGTTTCTGGCATCTTCGGCGGTTGACTGCCCTCGCGTCATTGGGCTGCTGAGCTAGCCGCGTGCTCCGGTTCGGGACCCACTGGCAATTCCAGCTCGTCATGGTCACGGATGCCGCGGCTCGCCACGACCAGCGGCGGGCGGGTAGATGGTGCAGGCAGGCTGGCACGCACCGCCGCCAACTGGCGTCCGGTGAGCCGGTTTAGCCCCGAGGTGAGCTCCCTGGGTAGCCGCCCATCGCTGTGATAGCGCACCCACGCCGACAACTGCGGTTGTCCCGCCTGCGAGGTGATGCGCATCGTGAGCACGGTGGCACCCACTTCCGGGGCGTCCGACAGCCACAAATCGTCCAGCATCTCCGAGTCGATATCGGACGGCGAGACCCAGAAGCTGGTGACATACCCGTTGAAATGCTTGAGGTGACGCCACCCGGGCCGGCTCCACGTCGGTTCCAGGTCAGCCAGCACCGCGCTGTCAACCTCGGCCAGTTCGTCAGCGGTCAATGGCCGAGCGGTACAACTCTGTCCGTCCAGATCCTGAACCAGCCGCTCGGTGGCAGCCACCAGTGTCGATGCCAGCGAATCGCGGCAGACTACGGCGGCGACATTGCGCTGCGGGTTCATTCGCAACACCAACCAGGTGCGGCGGCGGTCACCGACAGGCTGATCACCCACCGTTTCCCACTCTTCGGGACCCCACTCCTCCAGCGAGGCCGAAGCCTTGGCGGCTTCCGCGCCACCTCGCACCCGCACGGACACAATGTCGATGGCATCCAGGTGAATGTCGAACTGGCGCAACCCATCCGCGACGGCGGCTACCGGCAGGAACGGCGACGATCCGGAGCCATAGCCCGACCGATGGCGATGCCGACCCGTCGGGTCACCCTGGCCGCCACCCACCTCGACCACGGCGACCAGCAGGCCGCGATATTCGCGCACCCCCACCGTGTCACGCCCAAAACGGCGCTTGTAGTCGGTCGGCGGAGTGCATCCGGCGCCCAGGGCCGTGCCCGGGTCGGCGGACCAATCCCACAGCCAAGCAGCGAGACCTGAGGTCACAGTGATGCCGTGATATCTGACGATCGACAGCAGTGTCACCACCACAGCGATGCCGACGCCGACCCACCACGCCAGCCGGTTGTCGCCCTGCCACGAATCCGGGGCGTGACTGGCCAGGATCAGGATCAGCACGTCAATCAGGAACACCGCCGTCAAGCGCGACCACGACAACGCCAATCCAAGCTTGCGTTGCGCCTTCATCGTTGTTTCCGCGATCGTCGCATCAATGTCGTTGTACCGAACACTGCTCCGCCTATCAGTAATGCCGCAGTCAAGCCCCCGGTGGCCACCCACACCGGCGCCATGTTGCGCGGGGCGGCCGCCTTCGGCAGCGACAGTGGCGCCGAGAGTTGTTTGGGTGCCTGCGGCGGCCCTTGAGGGACATCCCATGTCAATGCCGCTACCGGATCGACCACACCGTATCCGACCTGGTTGTCCACCCCACGTGCGGGCGGCCTGGCCGTGTGGATGAGGCGTTGCATCACCTGGTAGGACGAGAGTTCGGGGTACTTGGCTCGCACCAGTGCGGCCACCCCCGACACGATCGCCGTGGCAAAACTGGTCCCGGCCGGAATCAGCAAGGTGTTGTCCGGACCGTCGATCGCATTGATCAAGCCGTCGTCACGGGGTGAGAGCCCCATGACGTCGGTACCCGGTGCCGAGATCCCCACCCACGGCCCGGCGATGCTCATTTGCGACATCGGCTGACCGCTGGTGTCGACGGCGCCGACGGTGAGGACGAAGTCGCTGAACCACGACGGCGTCACCACGGTGGTGACGGAATTCCAGACGCGGGGATCGTTCGGCGACAACGGATCAAAGACCGGGTTCTGCTTGCAGTCCTTCTTGCTGTTGTCGCCGGCCGCAGCGACGATCAGCGCGTTCTTGTCGACGGCCGCATAGTGCACCGCGGCGCCGAGCACGCGCTGGTCGATCACATTGCGGGCACTCATACAGGTCACGTCGGAGATGTTGATCACCGAAGCCCCCATATTGGCAGCATGCACGATCGCACGCGCCATCGTCTGGACATTGTCGATCTTCGCCGCCGTCTGCGGATCCTCGTCTCCGGTGTAGGCGTCCTTGAGGCCAAACGCCTGGCTCGACTGGCGGATCGAGATCAACTCGACGTCCGGGGCGATTCCGCTGAACGCGTCTGGTGGTGGTCCCGCTGGTGCCGGGAGCGGCGCCGCTGTTGGAGTGGGTGAGGGCGCTGGTGAGGAGCCCGAGGTCGACGACGACGGCGAGGTCGACGACGACGGTGAAGTAGACGACGGTGAAGTGGATGGCGGTGAAGTGGACGGCGATGGTGACGTTGAGGGCGTCGGCGCCAGCGGGCGCGGGTGGTCCACGGGAAGCACCGTCGCGCCGCCGGAGTAGCCCGGTATCGTCACCGTGCCGCCGCCCCGGTTGGCTGACGGCGCCTGGCCCCCCGGCCCAGGTGGTGGGCCGCCGGGCCCAGGTGGCGAGCCGCCGGGCCCAGGTGGCGAGCCGGGCGAGGCTCCTTCGGATGGGGACGGCGCTGGCGCCGGGACCATGGTGATGGTCGGACCCGGCACCGGCGACAAGGTCACCGTCTGCGGTGGCGGCGGCTTTTCAGTGGTGGGGATGGTGACCGGCCTGCGCGGCGACGCCGGCGGGGGCGATGCACCGTTGGCGGGCGCCGCGGCGATCATCGACGCGACCAGGGTGCCGTGGGCGTCACAGTCCGACAGACCATCACCGCCGGGCATCACGTAGTCGCCGCCCGGAATCAGCCGCGGCAGCCGCGGGTGGGGAGTCACACCCGTATCGATGACAGCGACTTTGATCCCTTCGCCGCGCCCGAAATGCCACGCCTCGTTCAGGTTCAGCATGTCCATGTACTTCGGCGGCACTTTGAAGTCCGTGCCGGGCATTACCCCGACTTCGGTGCAGTAGGAGTTCTGCTTCATTGGCGCCAAAGGCCCGGGTGGGCTGTCAGGCGGCAGCGCACCCGGGTCGATTGTCGGAGGTGAGATGGCGTACGCGGGCGGCATCCCGGCCAGCGCACCCGAGGTAAGCAGCATCGCGGCGACGGTCGCGCTAATCGCACGACCGCGCCGCGATGGGCTGCTACCTGTATCGAATCGCTGCATAAACATTCATCAACCACAATGCCAGGGGGAAGATCGGCATGAGGCAGAGGTATTCGAACCATTCCACGAACTTGCGGAACAGCGGACTGTAGATGGTGTTAGGCACCACGGCCGCGGCTGTCATACCCGCAGCCGGCAGCAGCACCAGGATCGCCGCGGAAACCGAGACCGCCAGCGGCGACGACAGCACCAGCGCGTAGCGCACCAAGACGGCAGCCAGGATGACCACGCCGGTAGTGGCCAACGTGATGGCCTGCCAGCGGTCCACGTACGAGCGCCCGCGCAGCAGCAGGAAGCCGGCGGTGAAGGTCGCAAGCATCAACGGCAGCCAACGTTCTGAGGTGTGCGGGTTGCACAACGCGCTCAGGCATACGACGACCAGGACGCCGAGTCCTACCAGCAGACCACTCAGGAACGACCGTGCACGTTCGGCCTGTAGCAGCACGTCGCGGACGGACGCCGGTCCTTCCAAGGTCGGCGGGCCTCCCTCGGAGCGCACCACGGTGGTCGGCAGGTCGGGTCGCGCCTCGAAGACCCACCGGCTGGTGGCCGACGGGAAGACCGGAAGCCGGATGCCGGCCAGCCGCCGAGACAGTGCCGGGGCCGCGTGGTAGAGCAGGACGCTGGTCAGCAACAAGCACGAAAGCATGGTCACCGCGCTGGTGGCCGCGACCATCCGGGCGAGGCTGGCGATGGTCGCGAGAGCGCTGACAGTCACGATCGCGGTGTAGATCGACAGTCGGCGACCGGTGAACTTCAGTGCCAGCGTCGCGGCGACCGTTAGGATCCCGAAGCCGAGCACCGCATTCGGGGAACCGACCGGGCCGGGCGGTGCCGCGGCGGCCGCGACTGTGATCGGAACGATCCCACTCAGGAGCAGGATGTCGGCGACGCGCCGATCCGCGTCCGTCTTGGCACGCATCAACAGCAGCATGGCCACGGCTAGCACCAGTGCGCCGATGACCGAGGTGAAGATCGTGGTCAGCCACGAGTTGTGATGCCACCGCCACCAACCGAGTACGCCGGACGCCAACACCACGCCGGACGCCACCATCGACGCACCGACCTGAACCGCAACAACCGGGTCGATCGAGGCGAATCGCTTGCTGAGGTTGGCCGAGACTGCGGTGGAGATGTGCTCGATGACCTGCGACCGATGTTCGGTGTCCGGAACGAACCGAATCCAGAGGCGGTCACCGTCGTAGACGTCCTGCTCGGTCAGCGATTGAGTGGCGCGCAGCGGCGTACCCTCCACCAGGCAAAGCGCCCACCGGCCACGCCCAGAGGACTCCAACGGCGTCTCGCCGAGCTCCCGGAGCCGGCTGTTGATCACCTTTAGCAAAGGATCGGTCATCACCGAGACAGGGGCGTTGGCGTCCAACAGCACACCAATCTGCACACCCTCGCCGGCCATGATGCCGACGACGACAGCCCTGGGCGACGAAACACCCTCAATGTCAGTCTGTGGCGCATCAGCTACTGCGGTCATCGTCCTGCACCCCCTGCCATAGCAAAAGTGTTGATGAATGTCGGTCGCTTGCGGAGCAGGATCGGTGTTCTCACTGAGGCGCCGTAACCCCTGTGGAGCTG
>JAVROZ010000385.1:0-5877 GCA_032162485.1 Mycobacterium sp. | reverse complement strand
CGACCGGTGCACGCGGTCCACGCGATCAGCCGGGACCCGTCGCTGCGTCAGACCGTGGCACTATCGGACGGTCGGGAACTGACCGGGCTTGCGTTGCAACGGATCTACCTCGACCGGGTGGCAAAGTTAGTGGACAGCCGCGACCCTGATCCCCGCGCCGCAAAGGTCGTAGAAGCCTGGGCGCATGTTCTCGATCTACTCGAGCGCGACCCGACGGACTGCGCGGAACTGCTGGACTGGCCGGCCAAGCTGCGCCTGCTTGAAGGTTTCCGGCAGCGTGAGAATTTGACCTGGTCGGCGCCCCGCCTGCATCTCGTCGACTTGCAATACTCCGATGTGCGGCTGGACAAGGGTCTGTACAACCGCCTGGTGGCGCGCGGATCGATGAAGCGTCTGGTCACCGAACACCAGGTTCTTGAAGCGGTGGACAATCCACCGACCGACACCCGTGCGTACTTCCGCGGCGAATGTCTACGCCGGTTCGGGGCCGATATCGCCGCAGCCAGTTGGGACTCGGTGATCTTCGACCTGGGTGGCGACTCGCTGGTTCGGATCCCGACGCTGGAACCCCTGCGTGGCAGCAAGGCGCACGTCGGGGCGCTGCTCGATTCGGTGGACAGCGCGGTTGAACTGGTAGAACAACTCACTAGCTAGTCCTGTTAGACCGACGAAAGGTCGGTGCTGACCGGTAGGGTAGAGAAAAGCCACCGGGCGAATGGACACTCGCCCCGCGGCTCATGACAAAGCAGGAGGCGGCGATGGCGCAGGAGCAGACCAAACGCGGCGGTGGTGGTGGAGATGACGAGGACCTCTCCGGCAGCACCGCCGCAGGCCAGGAGCGTCGTGAAAAGCTGGCCGAGGACACTGACGATCTGCTCGACGAGATTGACGACGTCCTAGAGGAAAACGCCGAGGACTTCGTGCGTGCATATGTTCAAAAGGGCGGACAGTGACCTGGCCGTTGCCCGATCGCTTATCCATCAACCCAGCATCACCTAAATTCCCAGCAGTAGACCTATCGTCATTCGCTGACCTCCTGCGCCGCCAGGCGCCGGACCTGCTTCCCGCAAGCATCAGCGGCGGAATATCCGGTGACCAATTGCCACACGGCACGACCATCGTGGCTCTGAAGTACCCCGGCGGCGTCCTCATCGCCGGAGACCGGCGCTCGACGCAGGGCAACATGATCGCCGGGCGCGATGTGCGCAAGGTTTACATCACCGACGACTACACCGCGACCGGCATCGCCGGCACCGCGGCGATCGCGGTGGAGTTCGCTCGCTTGTACGCCGTCGAACTCGAGCACTACGAGAAGCTCGAAGGCGTGCCGCTGACATTCGCCGGCAAGGTCAACCGGCTCGCGATCATGGTGCGCGGCAACCTGCCCGCCGCGATGCAGGGGCTGGTGGCGCTCCCGCTGCTGGTGGGTTACGACGTCCACACAGCTGAGCCCGAATCGGCGGGCCGCATCGTGTCCTTCGATGCCGCCGGCGGCTGGAACATCGAGGAAGAGGGCTACCAGTCGGTGGGCTCCGGGTCGATCTTCGCCAAGTCGTCGATCAAGAAGCTGTACTCCCAAGTCGCCGACGCCGATTCGGCGCTGCGGGTGGCCGTGGAAGCGCTCTACGACGCCGCTGACGACGACTCTGCAACCGGGGGACCGGATCTGGTCCGCGGTATCTACCCCACCGCGGTCACCATCGACGCCGACGGGGCGATAGACATCCCGGAGCGACGCATCGCTGAACTGGCACGAGAGGTCATCCAAAGCCGTTCTCGTGCTGACACTTTCGGTCCTGATGGCGGTGAGAAGTGAGTTTCCCGTATTTCATCTCGCCTGAGCAGGCAATGCGCGAGCGCAGCGAGCTCGCTCGCAAGGGCATTGCTCGTGGTCGAAGTGTGGTGGCGCTGGCGTATGCCGGCGGCGTGCTGTTGGTCGCCGAGAACCCGTCGCGGTCGCTGCAGAAGATCAGCGAGATCTACGACCGGGTGGGATTCGCCGCGGCCGGCAAGTTCAACGAATTCGACAACCTGCGTCGCGGTGGGATCCAATTCGCCGACACCCGCGGCTACGCCTACGACCGCCGCGATGTCACCGGCCGGCAGCTGGCCAACGTCTACGCGCAGACGCTGGGCAGCATCTTCACCGAGCAGGCCAAACCCTACGAGGTCGAGTTGTGTGTGGCCGAGGTTGCCCACTACGGCGAGACGAAACCGCCTGAGCTCTACCGGATCACCTACGACGGGTCGATCGCCGACGAGCCCCATTTCGTGGTGATGGGCGGCACCACCGAACCAATCACCAACGCGCTCAAAGAGTCATACACCGAGAACGCCGACCTGCCGGACGCGTTGAAGATCGCGGTCGAGGCGTTGCGTGCCAACAACAGCGACAACACCAGCAACGGCCAATCGAACCTCGACGTGGCCAGCCTGGAGGCGGCGGTTCTGGATGTCAGCCGGCCACGGCGCGCATTTCGCCGGCTCAACCGTTCCGCGCTGGAATCGCTGCTACAGGATCCGGATTCTGACGACGCCGAGGACCCGGAAGCCCCCGACGAGCCCGAAGTCCCGGAATCTAACGGCGACTCCTCCAACTAAGGCTCTGCGCTCAACTACGTTCACCAGACCTACTGGGCGGTGATCGCCAATAGGGCGATGTCGTCGTCGGGCTCTAGTTTTGGTATCAAGGTGACAAGTTCCTCGACCAGGCCTGTCGCGCCCAGGCTGGCGCGTTCGGCGGCGTAGGCAGCGAGGCTGTCCTGGTCAAAAGCGTTGGGGCCCCGGCGGGCTTCAATTATCCCGTCGGTGTAGAAAAGCAGGGTCTGGCCTGCCCGCAGGTGTAGTTCGCATGCATCGAACCTGGCACTGTTGACCATGCCAACGAGCATGCCTGCGCGGGAGCGGACTTCGGTTGCTGTCCCGCTAGCCGAGTCGAGCAGCAACGCCGGCGGATGGCCGCCGGTGGCCATGGTGACCTCAAAGCCCTGGCCGTCGTTGCGTGCCTGCAGGGTGCCAAAAAGGACCGTGCAGAAACGTCGAGGGTCCAGCTCACGCAATAGCACCGAATTGAGTTCGCCGAGGCCATCGGTGGGGTCGCGGTAATGCAGCGCGGCAGATCTCAAGGTGTACCGAATCAGCGATGTCGCCACAGCGGCATCGACACCGTGGCCCTCTACGTCACCCACAAAGAACGCCCACCGGTTATCGCCCAATGGGAAAAGGTCGTAGAAGTCCCCGCCAACGCGGCGTGGGGATGCCGGGTGATAGTGAGAGGCCAGCAACAGTCCCTCGATTTTCGGCAGCGCCGGTGGCAGCAAGGTCCGCTGGAGAACCGCCGCATATTCCTCGGTCAGGTCTCGGTCGTACTCAGCGATAGTGCGATCTCGTACTGCACTATCCCGGTCGAGCCTCGCATTGTCGCGGTCGCGTCGCGCGACGTCGCGGGCCCGCCACGCACCGTCACGGGCAAACACCGCCTTGTCACGCAGCCCTCGCTCTATGCCGACGGCATCGAGCGAGGACAGCCGCAACTCGAGCTGCTCCATCACGATTGCGGCGAGATCCTCGAGAACGGACAGCTGTTCGGCAGTAGCGCTGCGGACCTCGGTGTCCATCACTTCGACAGCGCCCAGCGGATACCCGTCGGAGGTCACGATGGGTGCGCACGCGTAAAACCGAATCTTGTGCTCGTGTGCGAACCGGTTACCAGGGTCAATCTGTGCGTTTTGCACCACATAAGGGGCTCCACTCGAGATGGCTGGTGCGCACAAGCCCTCGTCCCGGGCGATCTGTTGGGCTACGTCTGTCCCGTGGACGGCCAGAAACCAGATGTGGTCGTCACCGACAATCGACACCGCCGCCATCGGCGCACCGAAAAACCGGGCAGTCAAGCCAGCCACCCGGTCAAACACCCGATCCGGTGGCACGTCTAGCACGCGGTAGCGCTGGACCGCTCGCGAGCGAGCCGCATCAGTGTCACTGCCCACAGATTGATCTGAAATGTTCGCTTACATCCCACGCAGAAATTTGGGTCGAGATGCCCCGATGGCCCGAAGGGGACAGGGGCACTATATCCAATTTCATTGCCAACCGCCTTGACTGCTGGCGCGCCAGCATTGTCCGATGATCTGGCTTGCGGCTGCGATGGGCGGCGCGGGGAACCGGATTCAGCTAACGCGGTTGGTATCTACTGGCGCGGCTGTTCACCGTCGCCGTCTGTCAACCAGTACCCTCGATTAGGTGCAGCGACGAATCATGGGCATCGAGACCGAGTTCGGTGTCACCTGCACCTTTCACGGGCACCGTCGCCTGTCCCCGGACGAGGTAGCGCGCTACCTGTTCCGGCGGGTGGTTTCGTGGGGTCGCAGCTCTAACGTTTTCTTGCGCAACGGCGCACGCCTCTATTTGGACGTGGGTAGCCATCCCGAATACGCGACCGCCGAATGCGACAGCCTGGTGCAACTGGTCACCCACGACCGGGCCGGTGAATGGGTGTTGGAAGACCTCCTGGTTGACGCCGAGCAGCGGCTCGCTGATGAAGGCATCGGCGGCGACATCTACCTGTTCAAGAACAACACCGACTCGGCGGGAAACTCCTACGGCTGTCACGAGAATTACTTGATCGTGCGGGCCGGTGAGTTCTCCCGAATCTCCGATGTGCTGCTGCCCTTCCTGGTCACCCGCCAGCTGATCTGCGGGGCCGGCAAGGTACTGCAGACCCCCAAGGCCGCCACGTTCTGCCTGTCGCAGCGTGCCGAGCACATCTGGGAAGGCGTCTCGTCGGCCACCACCCGCAGCCGGCCGATTATCAACACCCGCGACGAGCCGCACGCCGACGCCGAGAAATACCGACGCCTGCACGTCATCGTCGGCGACTCCAACATGTGCGAGACCACCACCATGCTCAAGGTGGGCACCGCGGCGCTGGTCCTGGAGATGATCGAAGCGGGCGTCGCCTTCCGGGACTTCTCGCTGGACAACCCCATTCGCGCCATCCGCGAAGTCAGCCACGACACCACAGGTCGGCGGCCGGTCCGGCTGGCCGGCGGGCGTCAGGCCAGCGCACTGGACATTCAGCGGGAGTACTACAGCCGTGCCGTGGAACATCTGCAGACCCGTGAGCCGAACGCTCAGATCGAGCAGGTGATCGACCTGTGGGGCCGTCAGCTCGACGCGGTCGAGAGCCAGGATTTCGCCAAGGTGGACACCGAGATCGACTGGGTGATCAAGCGCAAGCTGTTCCAGCGCTACCAGGACCGCTACAACATGGAGCTGTCCGACGCCAAGATCGCTCAGCTAGACCTCGCCTATCACGACATCAAGCGTGGTCGCGGGGTCTTCGACCTGCTGCAACGCAAGGGCCTGGCCACCCGGGTCACCACCGACGAGGAAATCGCCGAGGCCGTCGACCATCCGCCGCAAACCACCCGCGCCAGGCTGCGTGGTGAGTTCATCAGCGCCGCGCAGGCAGCCGGGCGTGACTTCACCGTCGACTGGGTGCACCTCAAGCTCAACGACCAGGCACAGCGGACGGTCCTGTGCAAGGACCCGTTCCGGGCCGTCGACGAGCGGGTCAAACGGCTGATCGCGAGCATGTAGCCCCTAATCTGAAACAGATGCCCACCTCAAAAGTCGAACGACTGGTTAACCTGGTCATCGCCCTGCTGTCCACCCGCGGCTACATCACAGCCGAAAAAATCAGGGCCAACGTTGCGGGTTATGCCGATAGTCCGTCCGCTGAGGCGTTTTCCCGGATGTTCGAACGTGACAAGAACGAACTGCGCGACCTGGGCATCCCCCTCGAAGTCGGCAAGGTGTCCAACCTGAATCCCACCGAGGGCTACCGCATCAACCGCGACGCCTACGCGCTGCCAC
>JAVROZ010000384.1:0-5875 GCA_032162485.1 Mycobacterium sp. | reverse complement strand
AAGCTGACCGTGGAAAACATCGACGGTAATCACATCATCCTGGACATCGGTGACGGCGTGTACGCCATGTATGCCCACTTCATCCAAGGCTCGCTGCTGGTGAAACCCGGCGACAAGGTCAAGAAGGGCCAGCAGATAGCCAAGCTGGGCAACACCGGCAACTCCAACGCCCCGCACCTGCATTTCCAGCTGATGAGCGGTCCCTCACTGCTGGAGGCCGACGGCCTGCCCTACGTACTGGATGGTTTCAGCTACCAGGGTCAGGTCAATGCCAATCAGGTGTGGAACGCCGACAACTACCTCAGCGGCTCGTTCTTCGGCCCCGAAGTACTGGCCACACCGCAACCGAAAGGCAGCCAACTGCCGCTGCTGCTGGCTCTCGTGACGTTCCCGCAAACGTGAAAGGCCGACATGATGGACATCTTTGTGGAATGGCACAGCGGCGGAACGGAATTGAATTGGCGGTCAACCACGGAGGCCAACGACAGACAAGCGGTCACGGTGTTCCTGCGGCGGTACGGCACACCCGGGGCACCGGCGCTGGTGTGCGTGCACGGGTTTCCGACATCCAGCATCGACTACTACGCGCTCGCGGGTGAACTGAGCGAAGAGTTCGAGATCTTCGCCTTGGACTTCCCCGGCTACGGCGTGTCGGACAAACCACCCGAGCCGTACAAGTACTCGTTGTACGACGACGCTCGTCTACTCGTGCACGCGATTACCGAGGTGTGGAAGCTGAAAGAATTCCGGATGATCACCCACGATCGCGGCAGCAGCGTCGGCATGATCGCGCTGGGTATGCTGGCCGAAAAGTCTTCACTACCAACCGATATCATCATCACCAACGGCAACATTTACCTGCCGTTGTCCAACCTGACCACATTCCAGACCGCGCTCCTCGCTGCCGAGACCGGCCGCGCCACGGCCGCTGAGACGACGCCGGAGCTACTCGCCGCGGGCCTCGGGTTCACCACGTTCATGCCGCGCCGCATATTGGAGGATCCCGAGATCTCGGCGCTGGCAAAGTGCTTTGCGTACAACGACGGAATCCGGGTGCTGCCGGACACCATCCAGTATCTGCATGAGCGCGCCGCCGATGAAAAACGTTGGCTCGAAGAACTTTCCAAGATTCCGGTCAACGCCACGCTGGTTTGGGGCCTGCACGACACGGTCTCCCCGCTGCGCGTCGCGAACCATGTCTGGCAGAAGTATCTGCGGGGTATGCCGGGCCATAGCCGCTACTGGGTGGTGCCGTGCGCCGATCACTATCTGCAATGCGACGCGCCCGCGGAACTGGCCCAGATCATTCGGCTGACCGCGCAAGGCAAGGACATTGCGCTGCAGCTGCAGACTCTTGGGAACCGGCCCGACGGCGCCGTGCTAGTAGACCAGAAGGGTGCTGAGTCATAGTTTGACGGACCCACCGCGTTCGATCTCGATGATGCGGTCCGACAGACCGCGGCGTTTCATCTCGTCCTTGAAATCGGACAGCGGCGACGCAAAAACCGTGTAGTCGTCGAAGTGAACCGGGATCATCTTCGGTAAGTCGAGCAACTCGACGAGTCCGGCTCCCTGCTGCCCGTCCATCGTCACGGTCAGCCCGAACGGCAATCTGGCGCCCGCGGGTATGCGAGTTCCACCGAGGTGGAGTATGCCGACGTCGATAGCGTCGAATCGGATAGGGATCTCGCCGAGTTCGTCAATCAGCAGCGTGTCACCCGAGATGTAGATGCGCCGCCGCTCCTGTCCGTGTACCGATCCGAATTCGAGCATGCTGCCCATCACCGGCGGAAGTAGTCGGGTCGCCCATACCGGAGCATGGCGACCCGGCAGCGATGTCACCGTGAGTTGAACATCGCCCTTGGCTATGGTGTGCGTCTGCCACGTCGACAATGCGGTGGCACGGTCGAATCCCTTCGAACGCAACCTTCCTGCCGCGGGCGGCGTAGTCACGATCGGAAGTTGGCGATCCAGCTTCTTTTCGGTGACGCGATCCCAATGATCACCGTGCAGATGCGACAGCAGAACAACGTCGATTGGCGGCAGTTGATCAACGGACAGGGCTGGTTCTTTGCGGCGCTTGGACACCAGGCCGTGGCCGAGGTACGCGTACTGGCCTTTGTGCAGGAAATTTGGATCCGTCAGCACCGTGATGTCGCCGGCTCGGATCAACGTGGTCGCGTTCCCTACGAAGGTGGCGGTGATCTCCATGGTTGCTGCGAGTTCCCGGAGAAATCGAGATGAAACGTGCCGTCACCGCTTACTTCAGCTGAAAAGCGACTGACCGATGTTGTGGCCCTGGCTGGGCGCGGGGGGCACCGCGAATATCGCCGACCCGATGTGGCGGATGTACTCATTCAGTAAGTCGTTGGCGCCCAGGCGGTTCTGCAGTCGGACGAAGTTCTGCGGGTCGTTCTGATACGAAATGAACAGCAGACCGGCATTGAGTTGACCGGTGGGGTCCAGGCCGTCGGTGTAGTTGTAGGAACGCCGACGGATCATCACACCACCGTTGTTTTCCCTTGCGGCCAAGCCGATATGGGACAGCGGGTCGATCACCGGTTTGCCGTCAGCGGTCTTGGCGGCGAAGTCCGGTGTGTCGAACTCGGCCTTGCCTCCCAGCGGCGCCCCGTCCTGTTTGGTGCGGCCGATGATCTGCTGCTGATCGCCGATTCGGTCGGTGTCCCAGGTTTCGAGCAGCATCCGGATCTTGCGGGCGACCTGGTAGGTCCCGCCGTTCATCCAGGCCTGGTCGGAATTGTCGACCCACACGAATCGCTGGTACTGCTCGTCGCTCATGACATTGCGGGTTCCGTCTTTGTATCCCATCAGGTTTCGTGGGGTGGCCTGGCCGGGGCCGGCGGACGCGCGACCGAACCCGAGCACCTGCCAAAACGGTGCCACGATGTTGCGTCCGAGCCGAGTCAGGTTGCGGGTGGCGTGGTAGCAGACCTGCGGGTCATCGGCGCAGGCCTGCACTGACAGGTCCCCACCGTGCAGCCGCGGGTCCAGGTTGTCCCCGTTGAGCGCAGGAAGTTCGGCGAACTTCGCGGGTCGCTTCCCAGAAAGCCCGAAACGGTCACCGAACACCGAGGGCCCCAGCCCGATGGTCACGGTCAGGCTGGCCGGGCTCAGCCCGAAGGCTTCCCCGGTGTCGGCCGGCGGCTGCACCTCGACCTGCGGCTGCACGGCGCCCACGGGTTTGCCTTGCTGCAACACCGAGGCCGCGGCCGACCACCGGGCCAGCAGGGACTGTAGGTCGGAGCGTCCGGCGCCGGCGGCCAAGTTGAATGACATGAACACGCA
This sequence comes from Mycobacterium sp., assembly GCA_032162485.1. Classification (GTDB taxonomy): domain Bacteria; phylum Actinomycetota; class Actinomycetes; order Mycobacteriales; family Mycobacteriaceae; genus Mycobacterium. Next base: position 2,569 of record JAVROZ010000384.1, on the reverse strand, counting down.
GTAACGCTGTGGCGGCGTAGCGATTCCGCCCTGCGGGGTGGCGCCCTGCCCGTAGAACGGGTAGCTGCGACGCAGGTCGACGGTGTCATTGTCGCCGCCGGCCTGCTGCTGCGCGCCCACGGCGTAGCCGGCGAACCCGCCGCCGGCGGCACCAGCGGCCGCACCCGCCAGCCCGGCCGCCATCGCGCGGCCGAGCACACTTCGGCGTGAAATCGGTTGATCTTCAGCAGGATCCGGGCCCTCACCTATGTCGTCGTCAGCCATATCAATTCACCGCAACGACTTTCTGCGCGACCAGGGACAGGCTCTGGTGCAACGGCTGGATCACGGCGGTCAATTTCGGCGCGTCGCGCCCCTGCAACGCTGCCGTGTAGGTCTGATAACCACCCAACGCGGCCGGGTCCCGGTACCCGTCCAATGTTGCGATGACGTCCTTGAATTGCTGGTCGATCTGTCGCACCAGGTTGCCGTCGATCTTGTCCAGCCCCGGCCGCAGCGAAGCGTAAGCCTGCTGGGCCCCTTCCACATTGCCGGCGAAGTCCACCAGGTCGATGTGACTGAACGCTTCCTCCTCACCGGTGATCTTGGTGTTCTGCACTTCCTCTATCAGGTCGGCGGCACCGTTGGCCAGATCTTCGGGCCGGTATTGCATGGTCGCGACGGTGGCATTCAATTTGCCTACATTGCTTACCAATTCGGTGCTCAGCGCCTTCGTGTCAGCCGTGATCGCGTGACCCTGCCACAGGTCGCGTTCGATGGCGTGGAAGCCCCGCCACCCGACTTTGGCGTCGACCGGGGTGGACTCACGCATGTCGATCAGATAATCAAGATTGCCGGCGTTGTCGCCAACGGTGAAGCTCGGCAGCACAAAACCCTCCACGCTGGACTCCGCGCGCTCATAGAACGGCCGAGCCTTCGCGTATGCCGTCTTGGCCCCCTCGACGTTGCCGGCTTGCACGGCGGCGTCAAGCGCCTTGACCGCGTCATTGAGCTGACCTATCTGGTTCACGATGTAGGTCGCGTAATCCTTGGTGCCCTGGGCGAGGATGTTTGCCACCGTCCCGGTGCCCGCTGCCGGCGCGCTACCGGTCACCGTCAGGGTCTGATATTCAATGCCTGCGCCCGGGCAGTACACCTGGTAGGCACCGCCATCCAGGGTGACGGTGAACGCGACCGGGTCCAGACCGGGTGCGAGGTTTTCCTTCTCGCCGATGATGCGCTGGTCTTTGAGCAACTCCACCTCGGCGATTCCAGGCGCGCTCGCGTTGGACACGGTGAATGTCACCGGCCCGGCGGGAACGGTCGTGGTGTCCATCACGCAGCGATCTTTCCCACCGTCGTTGGTCATCGTCACCTTGACCGCGTTGGTTTGCGCTTTCGGCGGCCCGTTACCGGCGTGGCTACACGCGCTGATACCCAGGACGGCGACCGCGAGCGTCACCCATAAATTAGGCAACCGGTTGGTGGACTTCAGCATTGGCGACGCTCCTCCCCTCCGGTGCGGATCGTGGACGGCTCGTTGCGCGAATCCCGCGCAACACTACAAGCGCGCAGGCCAGTGCAAAGACGCCGAGTACCAACGGAAGCCAGACCCGCCAAAGTTGTCGCTCGGCGCGCTGTTGGGCTCCGATGTTGAGTTGCGACGCGACTGACTGGTCGTCGGCGCCGACGGTGGACCAGTCGGCAGGCGAAGCACCGAGGCTGACGGTTTTGGGCGCGGTGAGTCCGCCGCCGCTGAGGACGGCGGTGCGGGTGCTCGACGCTTGCGCCTTCACCACGCAATTACCTTGGGCGCGAACGGTGTACACCGTGCTGACGGCCCACTGCGCCACAAACGGACCAGGAGTGCGGGCGGCGGAGATGCCCACCGGGAGCCGGCCACCCGTCAGGCCCGCCAACTCGGCGAGTGTGACGGTCGGCGCACCGTCGCTGGACGCGGGCGATGTCGCCTGCCAGACCCGAACCGGAACACCGTCGACCTCGTCGTCACCCACGCCGATGAGCGCGATGGTGCGCTTCGATCCGCCGTCGGGGGTGATCGAGAGCGAGGCCGTGCCGGGCGTCGAGGTGAGCGACACGGTCGCGGTGTGACCCTGCCCGTCGGCCACTGTGCGCGCCAGCGGAACAGGCGTCGATCCCCCGGCCGGCACCGAGATCGCCAGCAGCGCCGCGCCGAGAAGGAGTAACGCCGCGGTCGCCGCCAGCAGCCGACGCCGCGTCGCAGGCGCCGCGGCAAGGCCGGCCGGCCACAGAAAGACCACCAGCACCGGCACCGCATACACCAACCAGCCGAGCACCTCGATCAGCCGGGGATCGGTGGGTATGCCGAACAGGCCGGTGACCAGCGCGCCCCGCACAGACCTGCCGGGAATCCAGGAAGACAGGTCGAATACCTGTTGCTGTCCGATGGTCACCCAGCCCGCTTCGTGCGCGGTCCGCAGCGCACTCAACACCAGTCCGGCGGCGATCAGGACCAGGAACACACCGGTGACGCGGAAGAAGCGGCCGAGGTCGAATTTCACGCCGCCGAAGTACAGGCCGATGCCGAGGGCGATCGCCACCGCGATCC
>JAVROZ010000383.1:0-4302 GCA_032162485.1 Mycobacterium sp. | reverse complement strand
GCGGCCTGCGCCGGTTGGTGTTCACCTCCCCCACCGAGCTGGAAGAGGCGCTCGACGCCGAGCTGCACCGCAAGGGCCGTGGACCGTGGACGCCGCCGGTGACGGCCAGCCCGACGTCCATGCCGTCACCGATGGAGTCGACGACCGCGCTGCCGGTGGGCCCCCACTGGGTGATCGTGGATGACTACGTCGGTACGCCCGAACAATGGGAAGGTGTGACCGGACAGAAGGGCATGGCCGGTATCACGGTGATACGGCTCGCGAGCCGAATTGGTTTGGGCGTGGGCTTCTCCGACGCCGGTCAGCGCTTTACCCTGCGCGACGGCAGACTCAGTCACCGCAACAGGTTTTATGCCGCCGCCGACATGCTCGCCGACAGCACAGCCCACCGGTATGCGCGTGCGTTGGCGCGCTGGTCACCGATGAGCGCCGACGAGTTGTCCGAGACCGACAGTCAGGGTGGCGAATTGCTGCGGGCGCTGGGTATCGATGATCCGCGAGAACTCGACGTCGACAGATTGTGGGCGGAGAGCCGTGGTCGCGGTGACCCGCGTTGGGCGATGGTGCCCGTCGGCATCAAGCAGGGCGGCGAGCTGCAGCATGTAATACTGCGAGCCAAGGACTTCGGCGGCTACGGCTTCCACTCCGTAGTGATCGGCACGTCTGGTTCCGGTAAATCGGAGTACTTCCTGTCGTTGGTTAGCGGTATCGCGCTGACCCACTCACCGGAGTCGTTTATCGTGATCTTCGTCGACATGAAATTCGAGTCGGCAGCCCAGGATCTACAGGGATTCCCGCACGTCGCCGGGTCGTTGTCGAACTTGGGCAAGGACGATCGGCACCTGGCCGAGCGGATGCGTAAAGCCATCAATGGTGAGATCGCGCGCCGTTACCGGCTTTTCAAGGACGCCGGCGCGCGTGATGCCAACGAATACGAAGAGATGCGACTGGCAGGTCGAGATCTGGAACCTGTCCCCATCCTGCTGGTGATCATCGACGAATATCTCGAACTGTTCATCCACCATCCGGAATGGATCGACCTGGTCATTCACATCGGGCAGGAAGGCCGTGGCTGCAATGTCTTCTTCACCCTCGGTGGCCAGCGCTTGGACCTGTCGTCGCTCAGTAAAGTCAAGAGCAACATCGCTTTCCGGGTGGCGCTACGCGCCGAGACGGCCGAGGATTCCCGCGACGTGATCGGCAGCGATGCCGCGCTCCATCTTCCGTCGCAGGAGAACGGATACGGGTTACTCAAAGTAGGGCCACGCGACCTCGAGCAGTTCCGCTGCTTCTATGTGTCGGCGCCCTTCATCGTGCCGAAACGGGCTGTGAATTTGATCAAGACTGTGGCAATGAGCTTTTCGCAGCCGCGCGCCTACACGTGGGCGTACCAGCCGCTCAGTGAATCCGACAGTGCGACACTGGCGGTGGCCGATGAGCCCGCGGAACCCGACGAGTTCCTCTTCCACTCCGACGGCTTCCGGAAGAAGAAACTCGTCGACGTCGTCCGCGAGTCGCTGGTCTCGCACCCGGCTCGTCCGCCGCACCAGATCTGGTTGCCACCACTGGAAGTCAGCGAGCCGATCGATGGGTTGGTGGCCCGCTGGCGCGGCAGGCCGTGGGACGTCGCTTACGGGCAGAACCCCGGGCTGGTGTTTCCGCTGGGAATTGTGGACATCCCCGAGGAGCACGACCAGCGGGTGCACGCCATCAACGCCGAGATGGACAACATCATGGTGGTCGGCACCGCCCAGCGCGGCAAGTCCACCACGCTGATGACGTTGATGACCTCCGCGGCGTTGATGTATCGGCCCGAACGGGTGACGTTCTTCTGCATCGGAGCATCGCTGTTTGCGGTCGACGGGCTGCCGCATGTGGCGTCGGTGGTCAGTCCGACTGACCGGGAGGGTGTTTCGCGGACTATCGCCTCGATCGAGGGATTGATCCTGGCCCGGGAAGCGTCGTTTAAGAAGTACCAGATTGACATCTCCGAGTTCCGCGAACGCAGGTTCGGCCTGGATGCTGGAGCTGGGGTGGCCGAGACCGACCCGGAGGACAAGTTCGGCGATGTCGTGCTCGTCGTGGACAACTTCACCGACCTGTATGACAAGGACGCCGCGATGGGCGAGCGTGCCATCGCGATCGCTCGGCAGGGCTTGTCGTACGGCGTGCACATGATGACCACCGCGACAGCGTGGCTGGTGGGTCAGAAGCAGCAGTTGGTCAATGTTTCCAACGCGCGCGTCCAATTGCGGCTCAGCAATCCGGACGAAACGCAGATGGGCGAGGGATTCGAGCGAAAGAAGGCTGCCCGCAACACGTTGGACCGCCCGGGATTCGGCGTGACCCGGGAGGGGTTCGAGTTCCTCGTCGGGATGCCCGAGGTGGTGGACGTGACCGGCGACCGGGTGGGGACGCGCCACGTCGGCGCGCTCATCGCAGACCTGACGGGTGTTGGCAGAGTAGAGACGTTGGCCCGACTGCCCGAACGGATCGGGCTGGGCGAGGTGGCCGCGGCATTCGCGGGTATCCCAGGGGATCGGGATCCGTTGGACATCCCGTTCGGCATCGGCGAATCAGCCCTTCAGCCGGTGGCGGTACCGACCCGGGTAGTGCCCAATATGTTGGTAGTCGGCCGCCAATTGTGTGGGAAGACAACGACCTTGGCAGCGTTTGGACAGCTGATCGTCGCCCGATGCACCCCCGAGCAGGCTCAGATCACGATCATCGACCCCAAGACTTCGCTCATCGGCAAAATCCAGGGCGACCATGTGCGGGCATACGCCTACACCGCCGACGACATCGACACGGTGATCGCTGAGCTGACGCAACTGCTGCGGGACCGCCTGCCGCCGTCGGGGTTGAGTCAGCAGGAGCTGCTCAACCGAGGCACCTGGGACGGTCCCCACCACTTCATCTTGATTGACGACGAACAGGAACTGCGACCACATGGGGTCGTCGGTAAGAATGCGGCGACGGCGCCCTTGTGGGGACTGATCGAGCGGAGTCGTGAAATCGGCCTGCATGTCATCGCGTCGCGTCTGCCCGGGAACTGGGCGGGCGTATCGGTCACGAATCCGTTCCTGCAGAAGATGACGGGTTCACGCGCGCCGACGTTGTTCATGGACAACGACCCGGCGGCGGTGAAGGTGTTCGGCCGAACCAGTGCCCAGCAGCTCCCACCCGGGCGCGGCTTGATGGTCACCACTGACGGTGTGATCGAAGGAGTGCTGGTAGGAGACCTGCAAAGGTGAACTGACAGGCGTTGGGGGCCGCCCTAGACTCAGCGCAACTTGTCGCCGGGGCGAGCCACGAGATCAACTGAGAGGCGGATATGAGCGGATTGTTCGGCATGGTGCCGGGTGCCGTTGACTTGTCGGCGGCTGCCGAGGCAGGCATCAGCGAAGAAATGGCCGCCACGACCGCGGCGGGCGCGGCAGCCCTCACCGGGGTGCTACCGATGGCGGCAGACGCCGACTCGATCGAGTTCGCGGCCGCCCTCAATGCCGCCGGAACCGTGTACCTCGCGACGGCCGCCGAGCATGTCGGACAGCGGACTGCATTTTCCGGTGCGCAAGGCCTGGCGTCTGGCGCCACCGTCGCCGCCGAGGGTTTCAACGCGGGCGCGGTCGGGTTGTAGGAACAGCGGATGCCCGATCCCCGATGGACCGGTCCACCCGAAGTCGTCGCCGCGATATTCGAAGCAGGCTCCCCTGTTTCGGTTGTCGCTAACACCGCGGTGTGGGTGACCGAGACCGCCAACGAGGAGCTTTTGGCGGGTCTTTCCACCGTGAATAGCCTAGCGACGGCCGCGCAGTGGCAGGGCGTCGGTTCGATCGCGTCGACAGTTGCCGTGACCGGACTCAACGCCGGATTGCAGACACTGGTGGGCTGGACCGCCGAGAAGATCAGCGTTACGCAGGCCGCCGTCGAGGCGTTCATGATCGCGCGGTCTTCGGTCATCCCGTCGCTCATATCGCAGACCAACCGCGACGAGTGGACCGTGTTGAATGCGACCAATTTTTTCGGTCAGAACACCCCAGGGATCGTTGAACGCGATTGCGAATACTTCGGCGAGCACTGGCCGCACAACTCGGGCGTGGGCTGGTCCTATTCCGCTGCCCTGACCGCCCTGATTGCGGCGTTGGCAGTTCCCCCGCCCATCGCACCGCTGGGTGCTTCACCGGCCGCGCCGGCCGCGGCGGCAGAAGCGGTGGGACAGGCAGCAGCACAGGCTGGCATGCACAACGCGGTGCAGGCATCGACTCAAACGGCCGGCCAGGCCGCGTCGTCCACGGCCTC
>JAVROZ010000382.1:0-3271 GCA_032162485.1 Mycobacterium sp. | reverse complement strand
GGATGGTCAACGCCATCGTCGCGACGAACAGGTTCAGCATGGGTCCGGTGTAGACGTGCGCCCGCACGATGTAGTCCATCGCAAACTCCATCGTCACCAGATGGATCAAGAAGATCTCGTAGGAGATTTCACCCAGCCACACCATCGGCCGGCTCGCCAGCAGCCGTGAATACCAGCCGTGATCGCCCAGCGCCAGCGGCGCCACCGCCAGCGTGGCGATCACCGCGTAGAAGCCGGTTTTGTACAGCGCCTCGCTGAGCGCCGCGGGTGACGTTGTGGGCGCCCCGGCGATCGGTGTGGCGGCGATGAAGTAGCAGATGATCGCCAGCGGGATGGCCACCGCCGCATAGCAACGCACCACCATCGCCTGCAGCACGGCCAGCAGCATGCCGCCGAGGAACCAGGCCAGGTAGGTGGGCAGCCACAGCCGCGCGCCGTCGGGGATCCAATGAACTGCGTGTATCAAAGTTAGCCACCCCGGGCTGATCAACGTCAGCCCGGCTATTGCCCCCACCAACAACTTCGGTTGCCACCGGCGGCGGCAGATCAGCACCAGCAGCACGTATGCCAGCAACGGCAGCACCACGTAGAAGGCCGCTTCCACAGCCAGGCTCCACATCTGGGTCAGGCCTTGGTGCAGGTATTTGCCGAGGTAGCCGTCGGTGTAGATCTGGGTCAGGGTGAGGTTGCGGGCCAGCCCCAACCAGCTGTGGCCGGGGTTGGGTCCCGCCTCGCGGTAGTGGTACAGCGCGTAGGCGATCAGCACGGTGACGACGTAGGCGGGCATGATGCGCCGAACCCGGTGTCGCGCATACCGACTCACCGAGGGCCACGGGACGCCAGTCGCGGCCGACTTCACCCACGGCCGGAACAACAGGAAACCGGACAGCACGAAGAAAATCGGAACACCGATCTCCATGCGGGCACCGACCAAGCCCCAATAGCCGTGGGTGTATTTACCGGTGGTGTACGCCGCGTGGGTGCCGACGACCAACAGCGCGGCGACCGCACGGATGCCCGTCAGCGATGCGACCCGATCGACGTGGGAGGTCTGCTCGAGACCGCCTTGAGCGTCTTGCTCCTCCGACACGGTCATCAGGAGTGTTTCCGACGTGGTTTACCGCCGTCACTCCTGGGCGTCCGCCCGCGGGACTTGTCGGTCCCCCGGTCCGGCCGGAGATCGATCAGCACACCCGAGATTCGGGTTGTTTCAAGCTTTTTCAGCGTGGCCCGAGGCAGTTTCGCCGGCAGCTCCACCAACGAGTGGTCGGGCAGGATGGTGATGTGGCCGAAATCGCTGCGGTGCAAACCTCCCTCGTTGGCGATGGCGCCGACGATCGCGCCCGGACCGATTTTGTGTCGTTTGCCGACAGCGACGCGGTAAGTGGTGAACGCTTGGTCGCGCTTGGCCTTATCGAAAGGCCTTTCGGGCCGGTCCTCGCGGCTGCGCTTCTCCCGCCGCTCCGGCGGCGGATCGGGCGCCAGCAGAAATGCCTCACCATCGCGCGACTGCAGAGCCAGCGCCGCGGCAATGTCAGCCATCGGGGCGTCGTGCTCGCGTTCGTAGTCCTCGACGAGCCTGCGGAACAACTCGATGCCCGCGCCGCCCAGTGCATCGGTGATCGAATCGGCGAACTTCCGCACCCGCTGCGCGTTGACGTCCTCGACGGAAGGCAACTGGACTTCGGTGAGCGGTTGCCGGGTGGCCTTCTCGATCGCCTTCAGCATGTGGCGTTCTCGGGGGGAAACGAATAGCAGCGCGGTCCCCGAGCGCCCGGCCCGCCCCGTGCGCCCGATCCGGTGCACGTAGGACTCGGTGTCGTGCGGGATGTCGTAGTTGAGGACGTGCGAGATCCGCTCGACGTCCAGGCCCCGGGCCGCGACATCGGTGGCGACGAGGATGTCGATGTTGCCGTCCTTGAGGTTGGCGATGGTGCGTTCGCGCTGTGCCTGCGGGATGTCGCCGTTGATGGCTGCCGCGGACAGACCGCGGGCGCGCAGCCGTTCGGCGACCTCTTCGGTCGCCTGTTTGGTGCGCACGAAGACGATCATCGCCTCGAACGGCTCGACCTCGAGCACCCGAGTCAGTGCGTCCATCTTGCGCGGACCCGCCACCTGTATGTAGCGCTGCGTAATGTTTTCTGCGGTAGCGGTTTTCGCCTTCGAGGCAACTTCCAGGGGATCGTGCAGGTACTTGGTAGTGATTCTGCGGATGGCAGGGGGCATGGTCGCCGAGAAGAGCGCCACCTGCTTGTATTCCGGCGTTTCAGACAGGATCCGGTCGACTTCCTCGGCGAAGCCCATGGCGAGCATCTCGTCGGCTTCGTCGAGCACCAGGTAATCCACCCGTGACAGATCCAACGTCCCCCTTTCGAGATGGTCGATGACCCGGCCGGGGGTTCCGACCACCACGTGTGCACCCCTTCGGAGTCCGGCCAGTTGCACTCCGTAGGAGGCGCCCCCGTAGATCGGCAGCACGTTGAGGTGCCGCAGGTGCGCGCCGTATCGGCCGAAGGCCTCTGCCACCTGCAGGGCCAGCTCACGCGTGGGTGCCAGGACGAGGGCCTGCGTGGCTTTGTTGCTGAGATCGATTTTGGACAGAATCGGGAGCGCAAAAGCCGCCGTCTTGCCGGTACCGGTCTGCGCCAGCCCGACCACGTCCGAACCTGCCATCAGCGCTGGAATGGTCTCGGCCTGAATGGCGGTCGGCGACTCATAGCCGACGTCTGCGATCCCCCGAACGACATCGGGATGAATCTGCAGGTCGGCGAAGGTCTGCGGGGCTGCTGTGGCGGCAGCTTCGGGGGGACTGTCGGAGGTAGCCATTGGACCTTGAAGTCTAGAGCGTGTCGGCCGCGCGGCCATGCCTGCCGCACCCGCGGGCCGGATGGCGGTACCGTGCCCGGTGTGTGGTCGCTCTCCTGCCGTGCCATGCCACTGACCGCCGTGTCCGCGGTGGCGCTGGCCGCGACGTTAGCCGGTTGCGGTTCGGGGGATTCGACGGTCGCCAAGACGCCGCAGGCCACTAAACCTTCCTCGGCCGCGCCATCCGGCGTAGCGGGCCCATCCAACCCGTCCGTTGCCCCGCCCACCAGTACCGCAGCGGCGGATCCATGCGCGGTCAATCTCGCCTCCCCGACCATTGCCAGAGTCGTCTCTGAGTTGCCCCGCGATCCGCGCAGCCAGCAATCGTGGAACCCCGAGCCCCTGGCCGGCAACTACAACGAGTGTGCTCAGCTGTCGGCGGTGATCATCAAGGCCAACACCAACG
>JAVROZ010000381.1:0-3268 GCA_032162485.1 Mycobacterium sp. | reverse complement strand
ACTGAATTGGATTGATGCAAGCCTGGCCGGCGCTCCCTTTCACTATCAGCGGAGAGTTGACCATCTCGCGCTCGAAGCGCGCGAGGTCGTCAGCGGTACGGCAAGCCGCCTCCAAGATCGGCAGTTTCTACCGCTCCAGCTCGATCTCATAAACAGTGACAACCGACTCCCACAATCGAGTACCGGCGGCTTTCAGCCCGCGAGGCTTATACGGCTTGGGCATCTGAGATGGCCATCAGGAATTGCCCTTCTTTTGGGCGGTTTGAAATGGACAAAAACGTATTTGAGCAGCGCGGCAGTCGAAAAACGGGGCAGCCACGTTCTGAAAAGTTCAGGACAGTACTTACGCATTACTGTGCGGTTAAAGCGGGGGTGCGGGAGGGGTAACTCCCCTGGGGGTCTGCGAGGGGGGTGTGTGCCGCCCGCGGGGGCGCAGGAGCGAGGGCAGGCTATGCCTGCTCAGCAAGCCGTGCCTACCTGCCACTAGCGCAGGTAGGTCAAGCACTGCACTGACGCGAATACAAGGGAAATCCCTGTATCGCGTCGGAGTCCGAGCGGCATACCGTCTGGACAGCGGGGCGAATCTGTCGCTCCGAGCAGATCCGAGCAGAACGGGAGCGCCCATGAAGACCACGCGGATTGCGGCCGTAGCCGCAGTGATAGCCGGTGCGGCGGTGGGGTTGGCCGGTCCGGCGTCGGCGGCGGAGCCGCTGTCGGGTAGTTACAGATATACGGTCACCGACTCGAACAAGTTCCCGGCGGGGTCCTTCATGTCACAGGTGTTCGTTCCGTGTGGTCCGGATTGCACCCGAGAGGAGAGCCATCCGGATCAATCAACCAAGGAATATCATTTGCGGGGCAGCACCTGGTCTGCGCAAATCGCAGATTGCCAGGAAACTATTGACGCTAATACCTTTGCCGGTCGCTATGCGTGCCCTAATGGGAAGTATGTCAACTTTCAGTTGACACGGGATTAGTAGGGTCAGCGGATTAATGATAACGATGGCATTCACTCGTGGACTTGCGGTCGGCGTTGCCCTGGCCGGCGCAGCAGTTGGGCTGGCGTCCCCGGCATCGGCCGAACTAACTGACGGCAACTACCAGGGGAATTTGGAGATCAACGGCAGCAGCCACCCTTGGGTTGTCACTCCCTGCGGTGCCGGCTGCAAGAGCGTGCAGTGGGACACCGGCGACGCGACAGGAACTGACACCTACCACTTGAACGGCAATATCTGGACCGCGGAGCCATCCGGCACGACCAACCTCACCAAGACGATCGACAACAACACCCTGCTCGCCACTTTGGAGGGTGACGTCTTGGGTAAGCACCTCGTCCAACGCACTCAACTGGTGAAGAACGGCTGACGCGGGCCTCTCGCAGGTTGGGCAGCAGACAGCCCCAGGTATGACCCTGGGGCTGCTGCCGTTCGATCTATTCAGTTGTCAGACAGCCGATTAGCCCGACGCTGCGATGTGAACCAAGCCGGCGGGGTTTCCCGACTTGAAGCCGACCCGAGCAGTAACCCGGATGCGGATCGCGTCGTAGTCGAACGCAGAATCGGACGACACAGCCAGAGACGTACCAGTGCGCTGGTACGTAAATTGCTGTGTTTGATCGATCCCGAACGCGGTACCCGAGGGCACGTCGTGCGAGACGTACGCGGGCAGACCGGCCAGGATAACGCTCGGCTCCAAGCTGCCAGGGTTAACGCCGTCTGCACCGAGCAACCCGAGGTTGTACGACGTCGTACCCACCGTTGGCAGCGGCTCAGCGATCTTGAGCGTTGCCAGCGTCAACGCCACGTCCTGCGCGATCACAAAGTGCGTAAGCACCGCGTTGTGCGAGTAGGCGACATCTTTCGCAACGTGGAACGGGTCCAGGTTGGTCAGTGGATAGGTGTCGGTGTCGACCAGCTGGTAAGTGCCGGTGTACGACAGCAGACCCGCGTAGCCATTGCTGGTCGACGCGGCAATCCATGATGCGTCCAACTTATTAGCGACCGAACGCGCCAGCGAGTTCGCGATCATCCCGGCTACAGCGGGGTTACTCGCATCACTGCATCGGGTACCACGCCACCCCAGAGTCCAGAATGCAGGCCGTGATCCAGGGTGGCCACTTCGACGACACAGTCGGCCAGCCCGCGCAGCGACACCGTGAGCGCCGGGACATCGGTGCTCCAGTTGTCCGAGTCGGCGATCACGATCACATCGGCCGCCAGTGCGTCACGGTGGGCAGCCAGCAAACGGCCCAGCGACGGCGAACCGGATTCCTCCTCGCCTTCGACGAACACCGTCACCCCGACCGGCGGCTTGCCTCCGTGTGCCCGAAATGCCGCCAAATGTGTTGCGATGCCGGCTTTGTCGTCGGCGCTGCCGCGCCCGTAGAGTCGGCCGTCGCGCTCGGTCGGTTCGAACGGCGCCGACACCCACTGAGCTGGATCGCCCTCGGGCTGCACATCATGGTGGGCGTACAGCAGAACGGTCGGGGCACCCGTCGGGGCGGGGTGCCGTGCGATGACGGCCGGCGCGCCGCCCTCGCTGACGATCTGCACGTCGGCAAAACCGGCGTGAGACAACAGATCTGCGGTGGCTTGGGCGCTGCGATGCACCTGATCGCGGCGCGCCGGGTCGGCCCACACCGACTGGATGCGGACCAGATTCTCCAAATCGTCGCGCACCGACGGCAACAATTCACGTACGCGTTCGATCAGATCGCTCATGTTCGTCCAGGCTAGCTAGGGCAGTTCCAGGATGGCCACCGCCGCTGCGGTGTCGGCTTCGTGCGTCAGCGACACGTGGATCGTCACATCCTTCAGATGCGTGGCGATGTCCCCGGTCAGCCGGACCCGCGGCCGCCCCCACATGTCGGTGACCACCTCGATGTCGCGGTGGATGTCCTCACGCAACACCGGCCGCTGGGAGAACCGCGATCCGGACCAGGCCTTGATCACGGCCTCCTTGGCCGCCCACCGCGCCGCAAGGTGGCGTGCCGCCGACGAACTCTTGTCCGAGGCGTCACGACGCTCACCTGGCGTGAAAGTTTCAGCGAAGACCGTTCCGGGCTGGTCGACCTGCTCGGCGAATTCAGTAATGGAGACAAGGTCTATCCCCACTCCGACGATGCTCATTTCTGCGAACCTATCGGACGGTCACCGGGCGCGGTCAAAGGCGGTACACGTCGTCGTCGCCCAACCGCGCGTTCGCGTCGAGCAACATCGCCGATTCCTGCCGCTTCTCAGACCCCTCGTGATCAAAGCGACGGTCAGCG
>JAVROZ010000380.1:0-3017 GCA_032162485.1 Mycobacterium sp. | reverse complement strand
GGACCGACGAGCGCGGTCACCGTGCCGGGCCGAAGTTCAAGCGATACATTCCGAGTCACCGGGACGCCAGGCCGGTAGCCGAAGCTGACCCGATCGAAGACCACCATGGAAGGGTGGGCGGCGTCGGATGCTTCGCGCGGGTGTTCGTCGACGTCGAGTTCGGGCTCGGCAAGCGCGATTTGGAGGCGTCGAGCGGCCAGTGTCCCACCACGAATGCCGGCGACCCCGTAACCGATGCCGAGCAGTCGGGAACCGAATGTGGTGCCCAACAACAGGAACGGCAGCAAATTGACCGGGTCCATCCGGTGCGTGACCACCAGCAAGGTGCCGATTGTGGCGATGAGCCACAGGAACGTCGACGGCCGGGTGGCCAGATCCATCATGGTCTTCTTACCGGAAAGTGGTCGCTGCCAGGCCACCAGGAATCCGATGTACTCGTCCAAGCGGCGCCGGAATGTTGATGCGGTGGCCCCACCGAAGACGCGGATCACCGGCTGGCCCTCCAGGTAGGCGCCGGCTTCAATGCTCATCTTCTCTGCCCACCGTTGTGACTGGGCGACGCGCGGGCCGGACTGAATCATCAGGGCCGACGACGTCACCAGGTAGACCAGGACCGGCCCGAATAAAACCAGCGCCACCCGCCAATCGACGACGAACAGATAGATCAGCACCGCTATCGGCGCGACCACAGCGTTGACCGCATCCGGGATGGCGTGCGTGACCAGGTAGTGCAATGACAGGGTGTCGTCCTGCACCAGCTGCTTGATCGACCCCGATCCGCGCGCGGTAAACCAGCCGAGCGGCAGCCGGCATAGCTTGCCCAACAGCCGCGACCGCAAGTCGCTGGCGAACCGCGCGTCGACCACGTGCAGCCAGAGAGTCAGTGCGGAGCCGAGTAACGTGCCCAACCCCAGCAGCGACACAGCCGCGATTCCCAGGTTCCACAACTGGGACTCCTCCGCGCCCGCGACCAGCAGCCGGGCAAGTTCGACCAGCAGCACGAACGGGGCCAGCTGCACCAGCGTGATGATGGCCTGCAGCACCCCGGACACGATCAACGCCGAGCGCAGCGGCGCGAGCAACTGGCCCGCGGCCTGCGCGCGCCACCTACCTCGAGCAGGCGCAGCGGTAGTCGCGGCAGCTGCACCGGTTGCTACCTCAGCTGATTCCTCCTGCGATGCAACAACTTCCGGCGCACTCCCGCTGACGCTGTGCGCGGACCGGGGCTCGTCACCCCGGCGCACGCCCATCTCCTTGCCTGCGCTCCAATACGCCTGCGCATGTACCTCGGACTTGGGGAACCCGAACGCGTCGCGTAGCCGCTTCCGAACGTGCTTGAGCGTGTTGGCTTCTGGCGTGGCCCAGGCATACCAGTTCGACCAGTCGCGACTTTCAATCGCGTCGGCGAGCGATTTCTCGTCACGGCGACGAACCCAGTGCAGCCGGAGCCGGGGATGTTCGGCGATGGGTATCAGGACGTCGTTGTCGTCGTGCTGCTCGAGGTACATCTCGATCGGGACGTCCTTCGGGACGGTCCCGATGATGCCGTTCATGCCTGGAATCGACGCCGAGTCACCGATCAGCAGGTAACCCGCAGGCTGCTCCTCAAGCGGGTCGAAGCGGGACGACCCCATCAGCGACGTCACCGCGATGCTGGTGCCGGGTTGGACGGTGCGCGCCCACGTCGAGGCCGGGCCGGCGGGGTCGTGCAGCACGACGTCGACCGCGAACCGACCGGCCGGCACATCGGCTTCGGAAATTGTGTAACCACGCTGGAATTCGGTCTTCGACCCCTTCGGGTCCGGAAACCAAAACCTCAGCCACTCGGCCGGCTCAGCCTCGGCATCTTCGAACAGCGTCGGCGACTCCATCCGTATCCGCACGAAATGCGGTGCGATCATTACGGTTTCGATAACTGTCGCAGTGTGGTCGCGCGCGCCGAAGCCCTTCAGCATCGCACCCGAGAATCCACGTGCCATCAACGATCCCCTCCCGCTGCGGTGTAGTCCGCCACGACTTCCAAGATTGGGCGGCCCGGCGGAATTTCCCCGACCAGGCCCCGGACCGACGCGGCCAACAACAGCCGCACGTAGTTTGAAGTCGACAGGTCCGGCAGGCCGACATGGGCCGCCCCCAGCCGCTTGTCGCGGGCCAACAGCTGATTGGCGGCGTCGCGCTCCAACGCGAAACGATCAGCCTGCTCGCCGCCAGTGGTGCTGGCGTTGCTTTCTTCTCGCGCGGCCAGGCTGATCGCCAGAGTGGCCACCGCACTGGCCAACACGAGGGCGGCGTCCTCGGCGTACCCGCGCCGGCTCAACGCGTTGACTTCAGCAACGAGCAACCGCATCCCGGTGTCGCCGCGGGGAAACAGCACCTGCAGGTACGACGCGAGTCCGGGATGCTCAACGCTGAACTGCCAGAGCTGAAGTCCGAAAGAAAGCAGCTGCTGCTCGGTATCGTCGTCCGCGTCGTCGAACAGTTCGAGTTCGGCGAGGAGACTTTCGCCGACCAGCCGCTCGAGCGCCCATCTGCTTTCGACGTGCCGGTACAGGGCGGTCGCCGAGACGCCGAGCTGGGCGGCGACAGCGTTGACACTCAGCCGTCGCATACCTAGTTCTCGACCCACCCGCAAGACGTCGTCCAACACGATGAGCCGTGGACGTCCGCCCGCGCGCGACGCATCGGTTTTCACCTGGCGGACCCTTCGACGCAGTAAGTTACCCCCGCAAACTAAGGGTTACCTTACACATGGGTCAAGAGGCGCTAGAAACCCTTGGGTGCTTCCTGGACGTCGCGCACCGCCGACTCGGCGCCCTCGAAGTCGACCCGAGCCTTCCTCCCGACCGCAAACAGCAGTAACTCCTGGGGTTCACCGGTCACCGTGACGGCCGGTCCGCGACCAGCGGTCAGCAGCGTGGTTCCGTCGTTGGTGCGTAGCGCGACCCGTCCGGGAACCTTCGACAAGGTAAGCCGGCCCATCAGGGACACGGTCCGGCGCAGCCTGCTGATTAGTTCAG
>JAVROZ010000379.1:0-4558 GCA_032162485.1 Mycobacterium sp. | reverse complement strand
GCAAGCGCCTGCGCGCGCTGAAGTACTCCAAGCAAATGGTCGACGACATTTCTCAGCTGGTGTATCTGCACCTACGGTTCCACGGCTACGGCGAGGGGAAGTGGACCGATTCGGCGGTGCGGCGTTACGTCACCGATGCCGGGCCGCTGCTGCCGCAGCTGCACAAACTGGTGCGCGCCGACTGCACCACCCGCAACAAGCGCCGGGCCGACCGGCTGCGCTCGAGTTACGACCGGCTCGAGGAGCGGATCGCCGAGCTGGCCGCCCAGGAGGATCTGGCCCGGGTCCGCCCGGATCTGGACGGCAACGAGATCATGCGGCTCCTCGACATTCCGGCCGGCCCGCAGGTGGGGGAGGCGTGGCGGTTTTTGAAGGAATTGCGCCTGGACCGCGGTCCGCTCTCGAACGAGGAAGCGACCGAGGAATTGCTGGCTTGGTGGAAGGCCCGTGGGGCCGAATAGCGGCAGCCAAGACACTCCGGCAGTGATGTCCCGAGGGTGTGCCCGCAGTGGTCGACGCGACGCTGCAAGGAATGCAGGTAGTGGCACCCGGTGGAACCCCGAACGCCGTCCCGGCGTCGAAACGGTGATGGACTACTGCTTGGGCAACGATGACGGCACGGCCGCGATGTGGACTCGCCCGCCGGATCTCGACCTCGACGGGGACGGCAAATTCGACGCGATCGGCCTCGACCTCGATGGCGACGGCATGCGGGACGACGCGTTGGCCGACTTCGACGGCGACGGGTTGGCCGACCATGCGGTGTTGGACATCGACAACGACGGAGCCCCGGAAAGCTATTTCGTTGACGATGGATCGGGAACGTGGTCAGTGGCCGTCGATCGGGGCGGCCAGTTGCGGTGGTTCGGGTTGGACGGCGTCGAGCACACCGGCGGATCATTGGTCGACTTCGACGGTCACGGTCGCCCAGATGACCGATTGTTCGACGCCGACGGTGACGGGATGGCCGATCGGGTGTTGTGTAGCGGGCCAGAAGGTCTGACCGGCTATGTCGACACCGACGGCGACGGCCGCTGGAACGTACGGCTGACCGACACCAACGGCGACGGGGTCGCCGATGGCGCCGTCACCTTGTGACTTGACAATAACAAGCGCAGCTAACCGTCGATGACGGTTTTTACGCTCACCGGACAGCGTCCCGGGGGCTGTCCGGTCTCGGCGAACCTTGGCCGGCGGCTCGGCGCGTGGCAATTTCCGCAATCCCTAATTGCCTGTTGGGCAGGCCTGTTCAACGGATTCCAGGGTGAAGTGACAGCCCGGCGCTGCGGGTCTACTTTTACGCAGACCCTGGCTCGGGGACCGGAATTAATCGAGGGAGACGTAGATATGGCAAATGCCACCGTTGTTACTCCAGAACTCCTGCGCAGTACGCAGCAGCGGATTGGAACGCGACTGCAAGAGGCCGGTGCAATCGCCAACCAGTATGTGGGCGGCCACGAGAACATCATCGGTGCCACCGGGTGGGCAGGCGACGCCGGTTCTACATCTTTGACTACCGCGGGCCACATCCACCACGATCTGCAGCAGATCATGACGGGTGGCCACCGGCTGGCTCACGGCCTCGGTCAGGCGGCGGTACTGATGGAAAACCACGAAGCTGACGCGGCCCACAACCTCAACGGCGTATTCGGCGGGGGAACCCAGCCGGTCTAGGTCGAATCGGTCCATCCCCCTCTCTTTGACCTACTCAAGACCTACTCAAGAAGGAACGAATTCTCATGGCAGATCACATCGTCTACAACCACGGCGCCGTCATCGGCTTCGCCAGCGAGATCGGGGCGCAGGCTGCGCAGCTGATGGAAATCCACGCCGATGTCCTCCACATGACCCAGGCGCTCGGCGACTTCTTTCAGGGCCACGGCGCCACAGCATTCTTCGACGCGCAACAGCAAATGCTGCACGGTCTGGAAGATCTGATTCAGACAGTCAGCCGCCACGGCCACACGGTGCACAACGTGGACGAAATGGCCCAGGCCACCGACGCCCAGATGGGCAACCTCTTCACTTAGACATTTGTGAGCCATCGCCGGCCGGCGGGACGCATGCGTGGCGTGCGCCCCAGGCATCTAAGGAACAACGTGTTGACCACCACCGTCGACGGGCTCTGGGCCCTGCAAGTACTCACGGGCATCGAGACCGTCGCCCCTGAGTTGGGCCTGCGATCCCACTTGCCCAGCGTGGAGCCCAAGCGGCTGGCACTGGGACACCCGGTCACAGCCGAGCTGCGCGATGTCGGGGTAATCGACGAATCGGGTGCGGTGGACGGCACCGTAGTGGAGTGGCTGACCGTCCTGTCTCGCCGAGACATCGCGTTGTTCATCCAGATCCGCATGCCGACCGTCGACGATCCGGCGCGGGTACTGCTCGCCAGATTCGCGCAGTGGTGGGTCGTCATGGAACGCTCCGCGGACCTGATCCGGATCAGCGGGATCGGCACGGCCAGCGCCGAGGAATCCTCCGGCTCGGTGCTCACTGCGGAGATCGAGCGGTTGTGCGGTCACAACACGCCAGCTCCTTTGCGGCCAGTCACGCTGGACACCGGTGCTATGCGCGCAGCAACGGCCAATCGGGAAGGGCCGCAGACATTCTTGGCCGGCCAGGGCATCGAGGTTGATCAGCTGCGAATGCTGACGCTGGCCGCAGATCTCGACCGATCCGCTCAAGCCTCGATTGTCGCACTGCAGTCCGGGGTCGCCGTTGCGCGATCCCAGCGGACACACATCGACGCGAGCGCGGTGACGATCATCGACACTCCCGAGGGCCGGTTGGTCGCCGAGGATGTTCGGTCCGCGGGCAAGACGTGGACGATCGTCGCCCCGGGCGCGAAGAGCAACATCGCCGCCGCCATCAACCGTATGGTCCGGCGCCTGCCCGCCCATCAGGAATGGCACTCGTACCGAAAAGTTGTGTAGTCGAGAGGTATTACGCAAGTGGTGGAACAAGTAGTGACAACTCAGCGGGAGGCACCCGCTGCGCGTTATCAATATCAAGAGTCCGTTTCGGAGACCTTACGCCTTTCCGACATGGTGGCGCCGCGCAAGGTTCCGCCCGGTGCCGGCTGGCGAAAGTTCTTGTACAGCCTGTCTTTCCAGCTGGTGAATCTCGGCGAATCACCCGCTGAAAGGCATTACCGAGAATTGCAGGAGCGGATCCGGCGGCACATCCGAAAGCAGTACGTGATCGGGGTGATCTCAGGCAAGGGTGGCGTCGGCAAGACCACGATGACCGCATGCATCGGCGGGGTGTTTCGCGAATGCCGGCCCGAGAACGTCGTCGCCGTAGACGCAGCACCCGGATTCGGAACCCTGGCCGGTCGAATCGACGAGACACCGCCCGGCGACTACTCGGCCGTCCTGAACGACACCGACGTGCAGGGCTACGCGGATATCCGAGAACACCTGGGTCAGAACAGCATCGGCCTCGACGTCTTGGCCGGCAACCGGGCCTCGGACCAACCGCGGCCGTTGGTGCCGATGATGTTCACCGGAGTGTTGTCACGCCTACGCCGTACCCACACGGTCATCGTGGTCGATACGTCCGACGACCTCGAGCACCCGGTGATGAAGGCCGTGCTCGACGCGTGCGACGCGCTCGTGTTCGTCTCCGGTCTGACGGCCGACACTTCGCAGCCGGTGACGCGCGCGATCGACCTGCTGCGGTCGATGGGCTATCACGAATTACTTTCGCGCAGCACGGTTGTGCTCAACGACAGCCGCGACAAATACGACGCGGATGCCCGCACCTACCTCACCGAACGGTTCCGCCAGTCGGGAGCGACGGTCGAATTCATGCCCTACGACCCGTACCTCGCCAAGGGCGGGATCATCGATACCCGCCACGAATTGAAAAAGAACACCCGACTCCGGATATTCGAGATCACCGCGGCGTTGGCTGACAAGTACGTTCCGGATGCCGACAGGCCCCGTTAATGGCGAAGGTCTCGTTTCCCGCTCGGTGTGCGGTCGCCGTCGTGTGCGGTGAACACCTGCTCTCGCAGGTGTATCCGGCATCGGTGCCGATCGAGGTCTTCATCGACAACGTCGTCGAACTCCTCAACGACGAGCTCAAACGCCGCGGCCTGAGCGGGCTGAAATCCGACGTCGGATACGAATTGCACAAGGCCAACGGTGTGCGCCTGGATGTCGCCAAAACCCTTGACGAACTCGGCGTGGAAGACGGTGCCACGTTGGCACTGGTACCCGCGGTCGGCGGTGACTCGTTCGAACCGCAGTACGAGTCGCTGTCTACCGGCCTGGCTAGGGTGGGCAGGAAGCTGTTCGAACCGGTCACGGTACAGACGGCCGCACACACCGCGCTGGCCATCGTGGCGGTGGTCGGGGCGACGATCCTGGGATTAGCCGTGCGGCAACGCATCTCAACCGACGCATTGATGCCAAGCATCATTGCCGGTGGCGCCGGCCTGCTGGCCACCATCGGTGCCGTGCTGATCTGGCACTGGTGGCCGCATCGCATTGACATGTTCGATGGATTCGGCTGGCTGGCCGTGCCGCTGCTCACAGTGGGCCTGGGTGCGGGC
>JAVROZ010000378.1:0-3292 GCA_032162485.1 Mycobacterium sp. | reverse complement strand
TGGAGGCACTGCTTGCCCATGGCACCGACATCGACGTCCAAGAAGCGCAAGCCGCGATCGACCGGCTGGCTACGGTGCCGACCGATGAAGGCTTCGTGCTCTACGAACTCACCCTGTTGCGTTTGCGCGGGCTGGTTGCGCTGGCGCATGGCGATGAAGCTGGTCACGACGAGTTCATGGCGCGCCTGCACGCCAAAGCTCTTGCCTTGGGCTTTGGAACACTCGCCGCATCCCTCCCATCCGCCACCTGAGTCATCCGCGGGCCGGTGGGTTACTGCGAGAGTTGTCGCTGCGAGGCGGGCAAACGTTATGCCCCGAACTTCCCGTTGCGGATTAGCCGAGTTCTGTTCGGGCCTGGTCGATTTGGTCGTAGGCATAATTGGCCATCGCAGCGGTGGTCATCTGTGCGCCCGCCTGGGCGCACGCTTGGTAGACATCGTTGCCGAGCGCATCGCGCAGCTGCGTGATCGTGGCGTCGAAATCAGGAACTGATCGTGCGGTGACCGGACTGAACGCGAACCCGGCGATAGTGGCCGCTTCCTGGTGACGACCCAGCCCCCGCATGAAGCACGCGAGAAGGGCCAGCGGTGTGCTCATCATGGCCGTGCTGCCAGCTTCATGATGGGCGCGGATGGCCAATGCGAAGTAATCCAGCGCGGCCAAAGGGTCACCGTACTTCGCCTCCACTCGGCACAGGACGGCCGCCAGGTGAGACACGCTGCTCTGGTTACCGGTTTCCTGTCCGATCGCCAGCCCGCGTCGCAGGGCCGCCAGGGCACGCACGGGATTGGTGTCCCGAAACGCGAAGCCGTCGGCCAGCAGCGCAAAGCACAGCGCGAGGGGATTGCGGGTGGCCTCGGCGGCCTTGACTAATCCATCGCCGAGGGCCATGGCTTCGTCATTGGGACCCTCGATCGACAAGGCCATGACCAGGCACCCCCTGGTGAGCGTGAGGGGGTCGCGACCGCGCGCGAGCTGAGCACGGGAAATTTCGACCCCTCGGTGTGCCTGACCGCTGACGGTAAATGCACCGCTTGGCCAACCCTCGAAGCCGTATGGCACCTCGCCGCCGCTGCTGAGCAACTCGACCGCGGCGTTGGCATAGCGGATCGCATCCTCAAGCCGGCCGGCCGCGTAGCACATTGCCGCCAGCACGTACATGAACGTGAGACTCGGATGGTTAGCGTCCTGAGCGCATACGAGTAGTTCTTCGGTCCAGCTCAGCGGTTCGAATTTGTCTAGGGAATAGCCGAGAAAAGCCGCGTAAGTTGCGATGGTGATCGCGGCGTCGAGGTCGTCATTGTCTGCGGTCCAACGGAACGCGGTACGCAGATTGGCCAGTTCTGTGGTGAACCAACCATAGGCCTCCCGTTGGTCGGGACTGTCCCACACAGCCATCACATCGGTTATCCGACTGGCGAAGTGGCGGGCGTGGGCGGCCCGCGCAGCCGTCGCTGCCCCGCGATTGATGAGTTGCTCTTCGGCGAACTCACGAATGGTCTCCAGCATTGAATACCGCGTCCGCCCCGAGCGCCGTTCGACGACCAGTAGCGACTTGTGCACCAACGCGTCCAGTAGGTCTAAGACCTCGTAATCATCGGCGGGATCCAATCCGGCTACCGCGCAAGCGCTTTGCAGGTCGAATCCGCCGGCGAACACCGAACAGCGCGCCAGCAACTCCTTTTCGGTGTCGTCGAGGTGGTCAAAGGACCACGCCACGGCGTGGCGCAGCGTCTGGTGACGACCCAGACCGCGACGCGACCCCACCAACAGCCTAAATCGGTGATCGAGCCGATCGCGCACCTCGATCGGTGTCATCGATGCCATGCGAGAGGCCGCCAATTCAATCGCCAACGGGATCCCGTCGAGACGCCGGCAGATCTCGGTGACGGCGGTGGCATCCTCGGACTCGGAGACCGAGAACCGCGCCGAAACGCTCTGGGCGCGTTCGATGAAAAGGCTTGCGGCAGCCGACTTGATGCCGCCGCCGACTTCCAGTGATGGCACCGACCACAACTGTTCGTCGGCGACTTCGAGCCGTTCGCGGCTGGTAGCCAGGATGCGCACGCTCGCGGAGCGGGCGAGGATCGCCTCGATAACTTCGGCGGCGGCGTCACGCACGTGCTCGCAGTTGTCGAACATCAACAACCGGACCCGGCCTTCCAGCGCGGCGGCGACGCTCTCGGTCACGTTCTTGCCCGGCTGCTGGGTAATGCCCAGCACCGCGGCCACCGCGTCGGGCACAGCCGACGGATCGGTGACCGCGGCCAGCTCGAAAAACCAGACACCGTCCGGGAATTCGTCGGCCATTTGGGCCGCGACCTCCGACGCCAGCCGAGTCTTGCCGACGCCGCCGACCCCGGCCAGTGTCACCAGCCGATGCGTCTTGAGCGCCGCGCGCACCTGGTCGACCTCGGACTCGCGACCGACAAAGCTGGTCAGCGGCGGGCGTAAATTTCCGGGACTGGTATCCAATGCCCGCAGCGCGGGGAAGTCGGTACGCAGGCCGTGCGCCCGGACCTGGAATATCCCGACCGGCGCAGGCAGATCGCGCAGTCGTCGTGGGCCGAGGTTCAACAAGTCAACGCCACTGATCAGACCCGCCGTCGACTCGGTCAGTAGAATCTGGCCGCCATGTCCGGCGGCCATGACCCGGGCGGCCCGATTCAGTGCGGTCCCGAAGTAGTCACCGTCGCGTACCTCGGCCTCACCGGTCGCTAATCCCATCCGCACCGGCAATTCGAGTGCATGCTGGGCTGCAATGGCGGCGTCAACGGCGGACCTCGGCGAAGCGAACGCGGCGCACACGCCGTCACCGGTGTGCTTGAACAACCACCCGCCGCGCGACTCGATCTCCTCACGCAGTACGCCATCATGCTCGGCGAGCGCTATTCGCATTCCCTCGGCGTCGGCCTCCCACCGGCGCGTCGAGCCCTCGACGTCGGTGAACAAAAACGTCACGATCCCCGACGGCCGACTCCCCGCAACAGCGGACACTCACGCAGAATGCCACAGCGAACGCCCAGGTGACAGACTTCTGCCATGCCTGAAATCGACTTCGCCTCGGTAGCGCCGATCGTGCCCGTCTTAGACCTCGACGCCGCCCTGGACCGATACCGCCTGCTGGGGTTCGACGCCCGTGGCTACGACGGCCCGGAACGCTACGGTTTCGTCGACCGTGGGTCGGTGTCGATGCACCTCACTGAGTGGGCCGAGCATGACCCACTGACCACCGCTTCCAGCGTCTACCTCTACGTCGGCGACGCCGACGCGCTCTACGCCGAGTGGACGG
>JAVROZ010000377.1:0-2859 GCA_032162485.1 Mycobacterium sp. | reverse complement strand
AACTGTCCAGCCGGCGGTCAAGAAATGCGGCCGCGCCACCGCCGTTATTCGCGGTGCGCAGGAGTAGAGGATAACGCCTGAAAAGCGTCAGAGGATTCCCATGAAAACTCTTGAAATTCCATTGCTCGAGACAAACAGACCGGAACTCCCGATCCCGGATTGCGGGAGGCCCGATGTCATGATGCCCGCGATGAAGAAACCCGCATTCTGAACGGCCCCATTGTAGGCATCTACATTTCCATAGCTCATCTTGAGTACGCCGAGTTTCCACCGAGCAGAGCGCGGTGTTGGACGTAGCCCGAGTTACCGAAGCCCACGTTCTGCACCCCGGGTTTGCCGCTGCTCACCGGATCGTTATGGCCGAACCGGAATTTCCGGTACCGACATTGGAGAATCCGGAGTTTGGGCCGGCTGCGTCGTCCCGCTGAAAATCCCGTGTTGAGGCCTATTCAGGCCACCGCCGTTGAGCCTCGGTGTGGGTTTACCGGCGTTCGCGAAGCCGGGGTTGATATTGCCAGCGTTTCCAAAGCCGGGTGTTGCTGCCACCCCCGTGGAGAAAGCCGCAGCTGCCGTTGCCCGAATTGCCGAAGCTCGTGATTGAGTCGCCGAGTTGAAGCTGCTTGCGTTGAAGTCGCCGGTTTGAAGGACTTGAAGTTGCCGGACGGCGTTTGTGGCGCCGGTGTTGGTGCTGCCGTCGTTCCAAAAGGCGGTGTTGACGTCACCGCCGTTACCGAGCCGAAGTTGCCGATGCCGGAGTTCGGCAAGCCAACGTTGTTGATGCCGGAAGACGCCGACATTTCCCGTGCCAGAATTTCCGGCACACCACCATCCAGAGACCCTAGCCCAGCCTGACCAATGCCCCGGATTTCGACCACGACGTCCGTGTCGCTTCCACAAACACCGGACGGATTGTATTGCGGGTGTGATGAGGGCATCCGACGGCGAGCTGGGCGCATCCGGCAAACCGACCGCACCGCCGGGATCGGACGTCGGAAGCGGACTCTCCCGCCAGGCGATCGGCGGCTCTAGCCACCCTTGAGCCGTACCGCCAAGTAGTCGGCCACGTTGTCGATCGTGACCCGCTCCTGGGTCATGGCGTCCCGCTCGCGCACCGTCACGGCGTTGTCCTCGAGCGAGTCGAAATCGACGGTCACGCAGTATGGCGTACCGATCTCGTCCTGGCGACGGTAGCGCCTGCCGATAGCACCGGCATCGTCGAATTCGATATTCCATGACTTTCGTAGTTCGGCGGCCAAATCGCGAGCCTTGGGACTCAAATCGGCGTGCCGGGACAACGGCAGCACCGCGGCCTTGACCGGCGCCAGCCGAGGATCCAGCCGCAGTACCGAGCGTTTGTCCATACCGCCCTTGGCGTTGGGAGCCTCATCCTCGGTGTAAGCGTCAATCAGAAATGCCATGAACGACCGGGTGAGCCCGGCCGCGGGTTCGATGACATACGGCGTGTAACGCGTGTCGGTGGCCTGGTCGTAGAACGACAGTTCGGTGCCGGAATGCTTTGTGTGCGTCGACAGATCGAAGTCAGTCCGGTTCGCGACACCTTCAAGTTCGCCCCACGGGTTGCCGACAAAGCCGAATTTGTACTCGATGTCGACGGTGCGGTCGGAGTAGTGCGACAGCTTCTCCTTCGCGTGTTCGTACAGCCGCAGGTTCTCCGGATTGATGCCGAGGTCGATGTACCACTGGCGGCGGGTGTCGATCCAGTACTGGTGCCATTCCTTAGCCGTCGACGGCTCGACAAAGAACTCCATCTCCATCTGCTCGAATTCGCGGGTGCGGAAAATGAAGTTGCCCGGCGTGATCTCGTTGCGAAAGCTCTTGCCGATCTGCCCGATGCCGAACGGCGGCTTCTTGCGGGCAGTGGTCACCACGTTGGCGAAGTTGACGAAAATGCCCTGCGCGGTTTCGGGACGCAGATAGTGCATACCTTCCTCGGTCTCGATGGGGCCGAGATGGGTCTTGAGCATCATGTTGAACTCGCGGGGCTCCGTCCACTGCCCTGGCTCACCGGTTTCCGGGTCGCGTATGTCGGCCAGGCCGTTGGGCGGCGGATGCCCGTGTTTAACCTCGTAGGCCTCGATGAGATGGTCGGCTCGGTAGCGTTTGTGGGTGATCAGCGATTCGACGAGTGGGTCGTGGAAAACCTCCACGTGGCCCGACGCCACCCACACCTCGCGCGGCAGAATGATCGACGAGTCCAGCCCGACGACGTCGTCACGACCGGTGACGACCGACCGCCACCACTGCCGTTTGATGTTCTCCTTGAGCTCCACCCCCAGCGGGCCGTAATCCCACGCCGACTTTGTGCCCCCGTATATCTCACCTGAGGGAAAGACGAATCCGCGCCTCTTGGCCAGGTTGACTACGGTGTCGATGACGGACGCCACGGGCTGGTGCGCTCCCTTCGGAGGAACTGGCAGAGTTGTGCAGCGGCGACCGCTGCCCGCAAATCATCAGTCATGGTAGCGATCGGCGCCCGGTCTTTGACATGCATCATCATGCATGTGACAGTGGAGGGCAGCCGCGGGCTGGTGTGCATAGGCAAGTCCGAAGCGGTCCGAATGCTTGACCTTCAAGAGGTGGTGACTTCATACGGTGACGTCGCCGTCGACCCCTACTGCCGCCGATGACGACCTGGTTGGTCATCACGAACACGGCGCCGGCGGTTTCGCCGACCACCCCGCCTATCCGGCCCCGCCGGCGCGGGAAATTCTTGACGCTGCGGGCGAATTGCTGCGCGCGCTGGCCGCGCCGGTACGGATCGCGATCGTGCTGCAGCTGCGCGAATCTCAACGCTGCGTGCACGAATTGGTGGATGCGCTGCGGGTGCCACAGCCGCTG
>JAVROZ010000376.1:0-3874 GCA_032162485.1 Mycobacterium sp. | reverse complement strand
GTTTCTGTTGGGCATGGTGGTTTCCACCGGCGTGGGTGGGGGATTGGTGCTCGACGGCGCTCCCTACGACGGCCGCACCGGCAACGCCGGTCACGTCGGTCACGTGGTGGTGGACCCGGACGGCCTGCGGTGTGCGTGCGGTGGGCGCGGCTGCGTCGAGACCGTCGCATCCGGTCCCTCGATGACGCGCTGGGCGCGAGCCAACGGCTGGTCCGCGCCACCCGGTGCCGGCGCCAAGGAGTTGGCCGATGCGGCGGCGGCCGGGGATGCTTTGGCGCTGAAGGCTTTTGAGCGTGGCACCCGGGCGCTGGCCGCGATGATCGCCTCAGTGGCGGCGGTGTGCGACCTGGATCTGGTGATCATCGGCGGCGGAGTCGCCAAGTCTGGCGAACTGCTCTTCGGTCCGCTGCGCACGGCGCTGACCCACTACGCCCGGCTGGAATTCCTGGCCGGCCTGCGGGTGGTGCCCGCCGAGCTCGGCGGTGACGCCGGATTGGTCGGGGCTGCCCGGCTCGCGGGACTGACCGTGTAGTCGTGGCCTGGACGCCACGTTTTGGCTGATCGAGCGCCGCCACGCTATTGTGGGTGCCGATCCACCGAAGACCGTCGGTCACCGAGTAATCGGATGAAGGTCCGGGAGCAATCCCGGCGGCCCACGCAGGAGGACGAGGCATTTCCGCCGACCTGTGCGTCGGCGAATATCAACGCCCCGGCCGCATCCTGCGCCGGGGCGTTCCGCGTTCTTTGATGTGCCTCCGGTGGACAAAGACGCCAGTCCACATAAGGAGGTATGCATGGCCAGGGCTGACAAGGCCACCGCCGTTGCAGACATCGCGGAGCATTTCAAGGCTTCGACGGCGACCGTGATCACCGAGTACCGCGGTCTGTCGGTAGCCAACCTCGCTGAGCTGCGCCGGTCGCTGGGGGACTCGACCACCTACGCGGTGGCGAAGAACACCCTCATCAAGCGGGCGGCGTCGGAGGCCGGGATCGAGGGCCTCGATGAGTTGTTCGTCGGCCCGACCGCGATCGCGTTCGTCACCGGTGAGCCGGTCGACGCCGCAAAGACCCTGAAGACCTTCGCCAAAGACCACAAGGCGCTGGTCATCAAGGGTGGGTACATGGACGGCCATGCGCTGACCCTGGCCGAGGTGGAGCGCATCGCCGACCTGGAATCCCGCGAGGTACTGCTGGCCAAGCTGGCCGGCGCGATGAAGGGCAACCTCGCCAAGGCCGCCGGTCTGTTCAACGCGCCCGCGTCGCAGATGGCCCGCCTGCTGGCCGCCCTGCAAGAGAAGAAGGGCTCCGAAGCCCCACCCGCGCAGGCAGCTCCGGCTGCGGAGGCAGCTCCGGGCGCAGAGGCAGCTCCGGCCGCCGAAGCTCCGGCCGAAGAGGCAGCGGCAGAAGCTCCGGCCGAAGCCGAATAACCCCACAAACCCCAAAAACCAAGAAACTAGGGAAGGACCCACATCATGGCAAAGCTGTCCGGCGACGACCTACTCGACGCCTTCAAGGAAATGACCCTGTTGGAGCTCTCGGACTTCGTCAAGAAGTTTGAGGAGACCTTCGAGGTCACGGCGGCCGCTCCGGTTGCCGCGGCCGCTGCGGGACCCGCCGCCGCGCCGGCCGAGGCCGCCGAGGAGCAGTCCGAGTTCGACGTCATCCTCGAGGCCGCCGGTGAGAAGAAGATCGGCGTCATCAAGGTCGTCCGTGAGATCGTCTCCGGCCTGGGCCTCAAGGAGGCCAAGGACCTGGTCGACGGCGCTCCCAAGCCGCTGCTCGAGAAGGTCGCCAAGGAAGCCGCTGAGGAGGCCAAGGGCAAGCTCGAGGCTGCCGGCGCGACCGTCACCGTCAAGTAAGTCAACTGCACGAAAGCCCCCGGCAACCCCGGGGGCTTTCGTGTGTTCAGCTCAGGCTGGCCATTTGTGACCGCCGCACCGCTTCGGGTGAATCACCAAGGGCAACAATAAGGTTCGTCGTCATTGCGGCCAGTACCGGTAGCACGGCCGAGCCGTCGTCGCCGTAGAACCCGGCCAGCTCCAGCATGACGAAGCCGTGTATCAGCGCCCAGAACTGGGCTGCCGTGGCCACCACAGCGGCGTCGTCGTCTGCGGAATACGCCGTGATCCGGCCACCGAGCATCGCCCGGTGCACCGCGCGCACGACGTGCGCGAAGCTCGGTTCGTGCTGCTCGATCTCGGCAAGTGTCAGCGTCAGGACGTTGCCCGCCGGCGCGTTGATGCCATGGGCGCTGGTACTGCCGAACATCAGCCGATACATGTGGGGACGCTCGATGGCATACCGCCGATAGGCGGCACCGACCCTCATGAGATCTGCCACCGGGTCGTCCGTCTGCGGCACTGTCAGAGCCGCATCGAATTGCCGCAAGCCCTCCTCGGCAACCTCGGCGATCAGCGATCGCATGCCGCCGAAATGGGTGTACACGGCCATCGTCGAGGTGCCGGCGGCACCGGCGACCTTGCGCGTCTGCAGGGCGTCGGGCCCATGTTCGTTGAGCAGGCCGACGGCGGCATGCAGCAGCTCCTCGCGAACGCTGCGTCGAGTCTGGGAAGCAGTCATCCTTGCCATCTTCTCATCGACGGCGTACGGTTCCAATAACGCTGAAATAACAATGTTATAGGAGCTCAGTCATGACCGCTATGCGCACCGTCGAATCCGTGAACCCGTATCTGGAGGGCTTCCTGGCGCCGGTTGAAGCCGAGATGACCGTGACCGATCTGAAAGTCACCGGGCGCATCCCCGAGCATCTCGATGGCCGCTACCTGCGTAACGGGCCGAACCCGGTCGCGGAGGTGGACCCGGCCATCTACCACTGGTTCTCCGGCGACGCCATGGTGCACGGGTTGGCGCTGCGTGACGGACAGGCCCGCTGGTACCGCAACCGGTGGGTGCGTACCCCGGCCGTGTGCGCCGCCTTGGGCGAGCCGGCGCCCACTGGACTCAATCCGCGCGCCGGAATGCTGTCGGTGGGCCCGAACACCAATGTGCTGAGTCACGCCGGACGCACACTGGCAATGGTCGAGGGCGGTGGCGCCAACTACCTGCTCACCGACGACCTGGACACCGTGGCGGCCTGCGACTTCGACGGGACGCTGGCCGGCGGTTTCACCGCACACCCGCATCGGGACCCCCGGACCGGCGAGTTGCATGCCGTGTCCTACTCGTTCGCGCGCGGGCGCACCGTGCAGTACTCGGTAATCGACACCCGGGGACGGGCCCGTCGCACCGTCGACATCGACGTGGCCGGGTCGCCGATGATGCACGACTTCTCCCTGACCGACAAATATGTGGTGATCTACGACCTGCCGGTGACGTTCGACGCGGTGCAGCTGATGCCGACGAACGCGCCGCGCTGGCTGAGTGCGCCCGCCCGGTTGGTGATGCAGTCGGTGCTGGGACGGATCCGGATCCCCAATCCGATCACCGCGCTGACGAACCGCAACACCCAACCCTTCCATCGGATGCCCTACAAGTGGGACCCGAGTTATCAGGCGCGCGTCGGAGTCATGCCCCGCGAGGGCGGCAATAAGGACTTGCGGTGGTTCGACATCGAAGCGTGCTACGTCTTCCACCCGCTCAATGCCTACTCGGAAATGCGCGACGGCCAAGAAGTGCTGGTGCTCGACGTGATCCGCTACTCCCGGATGTTCGAACGCGACCTTCGCGGCCCCGGCGACAGCCGGCCCACCCTGGACCGTTGGACGATCAACCTGGCCACCGGTGCGGTCAGCACCGAGTGCCGTGACGACCGGTCGCAGGAGTTTCCGCGGATCAACGAGACCTTGTTGGGCGGCAGGCACCGCTTCGGCTACACGCTGGGCTTCGAGGGCGGCTATCTGTCCGCCGGGGCTAC